>JAAFGX010000025.1 GCA_010365115.1 Paludibacter sp. | reverse complement strand
TATATTATTTGTTGCTACATAATACAAATATAATCGCTACAACCCCGATTGTGCCTCATTTTATAGGTTTAAAATCCGTTTTAGAAACTTTGTCAGATCTCTAAATTTAAATTTAACAGGATAATTACATTTCCAAATTTAATTGTTCAAATACTGTAAAGGTGTTTATTGTTGGTTTAATCAATTCGAATGTAATTGAAATAAAAAAGCGGAATAGTTTCCGCTTTTTTATGAGTATTCAGAGTGATAATTTGGATTTAAATTTAAACCAACATATAGTTCATTTAATTCTTAAACTGCCAATTCATAAATTTTAGTCACATCCTCTTCAGTCAATTTCACAAAGCTACCCACTGTACCTTTACCAAGGCCCATCGTTTTTACCAGTATAGGAATATCTTCGGCTTTTGCACCTAATTCAGAAAAACGTATCGGCATTCCGATAGAAGTCATGAATTTTTCGTAGCATTCTATGCCATGTAGTGCCGTTTTTTCTGGATTTTGGAAGTCCATTTCACACCCCCACACCCTCACAGCAAACTGTGCAAAACGCATAATATCGTGATGCATTACGTACTTCATCCAGGCAGGAAACATCACTGCCAATCCTGCACCATGTGCCACATCGTACAATCCGGAGAGTTCATGCTCCATTTGATGACTGGACCAATCACTGTCACGTCCCACACCGCAGGTATCATTGTGTGCCACCATGCCTGCCCACATAAGATTGGCGCGTGATTCATAATCGTTTTTATCAGCAAGTGCTTTTGGAGCTTCATTTATTACTGTCAATAAAATCCCTTCACTTAAACGGTCGGAAATTTCCACATTTTTTGTATTGGTAAAATAACGTTCCATCACGTGAGCCATCATATCGGTTGCTCCACATGCTGTCTGGAAGTTTGGAAGAGAGCAGGTTAATTCTGGGTTGAGAATTGAAAATACAGGACGCATAGCATCACCACCGCAAGCACGCTTGAGCATACCGTTTTCGTGAGTTATGACAGAGCCGCTTGAACCTTCGCTACCTGCAGCTGATATGGTTAAGATTGTTGCAACAGGTAATGCTTTTTCAACTTGTTTCCCAAGATAGAAATCCCAAAAATCGCCATCATACAAAGTTCCAAGTGCTATTGCTTTTGCTGAATCTATAACACTTCCGCCACCTACTGCAAGGATAAAGTCAATGTTTTCCCGTTTGCAAATATCAATTCCTTCGTACACGAGTCCGCTACGGGGATTTGGCACAACGCCACCCAATTCGACAAAAGTAATACCTTCGTTGGCAAGCGACTTTTTTACCCGATCTAATAGACCGTTTTTTACGACTGATCCTCCGCCAAAATGGATTAAGACCTTGGAGCCGCCAAAACGTTTTACATATTTTCCGGCTTCGTTTTCACGTTCTTTCCCGAACACAAAAAATGTGGGGCTGTAAAAATTAAAATTGTTCATTTATGTTGTAATTAGTTGATTGATTGACATAATTATTCTATATTAACCTAATTTTAAACTTTTGAATTCTTAAATCTTTGGATCAGTTCGCTCCCCAATTCAGTTTTTATTTTAATATGATTAAGAACTTCGAGCACAAAAGGATTGCTTTCGAAACATCCTCTAACAGATTCGAAGTCTTGATGTTTTTGTTCTTCATTGCCATCAACACCGAAACCTGTTTTTGAATTCAGATCGAATTCTTTTTTGGCATCGCTATAAATCAATTGATCTAGTTTTACAACTGAATTTTTCCAAAGCTCTACAGTTTCAATCAAATCGTCAATAGTCAATTCAACGATAGATTTCCTCCAGTAATTTTCGAGTTTATCTTTTGCCCAGGTCCATTCATAATTATAATATTGGTTGTGCATTTCTTCAAATTCACTCTGAATTTCATCCAATCTAAAAATATCTTGCTCAATTGAATTCAACAATTCGTCAATTACTCTTTTGGGGGCAATTAATCCCGATAAATCAATCCATTCTCCCAACCCTTTTTCAGAATCCGGTTTTAAACGTGCTCGAATATCCTGAATATTTTTAAAGTCATTATCAACAAGACGACTGATTAGGGAGTTACCTAAAAATTTATTAATTGCAATATTGTATAGTTCTAATCCTTTATTCAAGGAAGAATTCTTAATATTACAATTCTGATAGGTATACATATCTGTAGTTTCGCCGGCAATTTTTTGAAGATTTTTCAACACTTCAACCCCTTTCATCATTTTAAAAATTGAATATGGGCTGAGCAAGTTGAAATTAATCGGATCAAGCTTCTTGCTATCTTTTCGATTATCGCGTTTTGGCCATTTTTGGGCATCACGTATGGTTCCTACGCTTCGTAGATTAACACCTGGCACCAAAAAACTATCGGTTGCATTTTCAATTAGGTAAGAAAATGGCAAGTCGGAAGTATCGGAATGTTTGTAATGCCTACCCATTACCAATGTAAAAGCTCCTATTTTGGCGGGCCAGAGCAAATATGAATCGCTAGTGGTTTTTGAACCTCGCTCGCAAATACCTTGATGAATCGGGCCAAGTTTGTACATGTGGTTACTTTGGTTAGAACCACTGCCTGCATTTAAAAATGAAAACATTCCTGCTATCAACAATGTGGATTTATGATGCGAAACGGTATATGGTCCAGCAAATATAGCTGTTGCTTCACCATGCATTCCCTGACAGTTTGAAAAAAACAATGAATCGAGTGCTGAATAATGTTTACCCATAATACATCCTTGCCCAATAAAACAACGAGACACCAAAGTAGAATCGGTAACCGAAACGCCTGAACATAAAATAAAATCATTGCATTTCACGCCTGAACCAATTACAACCGGGGCTTGTTTATTGCTGTTTACAGTTCCGTTTTCGAGTAATGATGCACCTTCAATAATTGCAAAATCGCCTATCCGAACATTTTTTAAACTACCACAGTTTACAATCTTCACATTTTTTCCAATAGATCCAGTTGACGATTTTTGTTTTTGTGCATAATCATCAATCATTTTTTGAAGATTATGAATTAACACAGGACGATGACGATATAAAGTAAGAATATAAGCTAATGGAGCAGACAATTGATCGAAAATTGGAATTTCTCTACCGCCGCCTTCGTTCATAACAGGCACTTTCACACCATTTCCAAACGTAGTTTCACCGTCAACTAAAAGAATATTTACATTTTCGATATAAGAACCTTCGCCAATGGTATAGTTAGCAATATAATTGTGAATTTTGTCAATAAACACATCATTCTCTATTGTACAATTATGCAATTGACAATTAAAAATTCCGGAATGTTTTTTTACACCACCTGCCAGTTCGAAAATTTTCTGATAAGTCCCAAGAAATACTTTTCCGGAGAAATGCACATTTTGAAGGAATGCAGGTGAGAAGTCACTTGCAACCTTTACTTCTTTCCAGTTTTCTGCCGAACATCCATAAACTGTCAATGTGGCAATTTCTTTTTCAGCGAGTGGACGATAATTTATCATAAAATTTAATTTTTCAATTGTACATTACAAAATTTAAAATCTAGAAATCAAGCTATTATATTTTATTCAATATCGGTATATTTCTGAAAAAGAAAATCGTTATACGGATAACGTTCAATATGAATGGCTTTAATTTTACTATACATCAGTTCCTTCAATTCATCAATATTTAGTTTCTCCCGTGCTGAAATAAAAATACAATTGTCATGCATTTTTGCCATCCATGTTTTTTTTAATTCCTCCAGACTATAGTTTTCGCGTCTTACAGGAGCTAAATCGTCATGATCCTTTGGTGTATATGTGAATGCATCTATTTTATTAAAAACCAATATCATAGGCTTTTCGAGCGGATCTATTTCTTTCAAAGTTTGATTTACTACTTCAAGTTGCTCTTCAAAATTGGAATGAGAAACATCCACTACATGAAGCAGTAAATCTGCTTCGCGCACTTCATCCAATGTAGATTTAAATGATTGAATCAAATGATGAGGTAATTTTCGGATAAAACCAACGGTGTCTGAAAGCAGAAATGGCAAATTGTCAATAATCACTTTTCTGACAGTGGTGTCTAAAGTTGCAAATAGTTTGTTTTCAGCAAATATATCTGATTTACTTATCAAATTCATTAATGTTGACTTTCCTACATTTGTATAACCTACCAATGCAACACGAACCATTTTTCCACGGTTTTTACGTTGTGTAGCCATTTGCTGATCAATATCTTTCAGATTTTGTTTCAACAATGAGATTTTCGTTAGAATTATTCTGCGATCGGTTTCTATTTGCGTTTCACCCGGACCTCTCATCCCAATACCACCTTGTTGACGTTCAAGATGTGTCCACAAACGAGTCAATCTGGGTAACATATATTGACATTGCGCCAGTTCAACCTGTGTTTTTGCATTAGCAGTTTGTGCGCGTTTTGCAAAAATATCCAGGATCAAACTTGTTCTGTCCAATATCAGAACTTTTAATTCTGCTTCAATATTACGTAATTGTTTAGGTGATAATTCATCGTCGAAAATAACGACTCCAATTTCATTCTCATCAACAAACTGCTTTATTTCAAAAAGTTTTCCCGGCCCTACATACGTTTTTGGATTTGGAAATTCAAGACGTTGGAAAAATAGTTTTTCGGGTGATGCGCCTGCTGTTTCTGCTAAAAATGCAAGTTCATCAAGATATTCACGTGCTTTCTCTTCATTTTGGATTTGGGTTATCACTCCCACCAAAACAGCTTTTTCTTCATATATCTCTGTTTTCATTTTTCATTTTTTTAGTGAAGCACAATTCTCTTGCAATTTTAGTCCCGATTATTAAATAAATATAAACAGTATTTTATTTCAGGGAAAGTCAATGTTATAAAAAAAACCGTTTGGAATTACCAAACGGTTTTTTTATTTTTTCAGTTCAGAACAAAACAGACTGACCGTTGGTGCAATCGTTCTGAGTTCCAATCTCTTTTATTGTAATTTAAAGTTTACCGGCAAGGTGTATTTTACACGTACCGGTTTACCGCGTTGCTTACCGGGAGACCATTTTGGCATCGATTTAATTACACGGATTGCTTCTTTATCCAAACTAGCATCAACACTACGAACAACCTCCACATCTACAATTGATCCATCCTTGTTCACTACAAATTGACAAATTACACGTCCTTGTATGCCATTTTCCTGAGCAATTACCGGATACTTCACATTGTTACTTAAGAATTTGAACAATTCAGCATCTCCACCCGGAAATGTAGGCATAGTTTCTACAACTTGAAAAACTACATTGTCTTCTTCTTCAACAACAGGAGCTGCAACAGGCGCATTAACAATAACGACTTTATTTTTGTCATCTTCTGTGTCAATTTTAATAGAAGCTGTGACCTTGTCATTTTCAACTACGTTTAAAACTTCAACCACTTCTGGTGCAGGAGGTGGTGGCGGTGGTGGCGGTTGGTCCTGGGTTGTTTGAATTACATCGAGTTCATCTTCAACAAGAAAATCTGTATTTACATTGTCGTAAACTGTAACCTCAGACTGGGTCCATTCCAAGCCAATGTAAACCAAAGACAAAACCATAACGAAACCCATTAAAAGAAAAAACATTTTTTTGTCTTCTAACGAGGCTTTTGGTGATTTTTTTAAGTCCATAATTATGTTATTTAATTTTGAAATTTTGGTTGGGCAAATGTAATATATTTTTTTTAAAGTTCATTTGTCAAATCATGAAAAAAATAAAATTCTTTTTCTATTTGCATATTATTCTAAATTTTTCAACTTTATATTTGAATAAAATATAATTTTCCCGTTTTTTTTCGTTTAGTATTGTAGTATTTTTAATAGCTTGCTTTCAGAACACAAAAATAGTGTATCTTTGGGTGTTTTTTTTGAAAAATGGTGATTAAAATCATTTTTTTTTGTTTTTTTATTAAGATTAGCTCAGAATTCAATAATTTAAGTAATTAATGACTAAGATATTTTTCACATACTTGTTTTTTGCAATGTCTTGTTTTCAGATTTTTTCACAGGCAGGACAAGGAGTATATCAGTTTTTAAACCTTCCTGTTTCTTCTCGCTTGGCTGCTTTGGGTGGTTCAAATGTATCGTTGAGAGACAATGACCTAAACTTTGCATTTCAAAACCCAGCATTATTAACATCGGAAATGCACAATGTAGTTGGCTTAAACATGGCAAATTATTTAGCCGACATTAAATTTGGGTCGGCTGTTTATAGCCGTACTTTTGGAAGCAAAAATTATATTGCTGTCGGAATTCAGTACGTTGATTATGGATTATTTAAAGAAACGACTGAATTAAATGAGATAATTGGTGAATTTACTGCAAAAGATTATGCTTTAAGTTTAATTTATGCCAGACCTATTACCGATAAAATTACAGTTGGAGGTACTCTTAAACCAGTCTATTCGGCATACGAGCATTACACAAGTTTCGGTGTAGCAATAGACGCAGGAGTGAATTATAAAAGTACTAGCGATCTCTTTTCTGCCGGTTTAGTACTTCGAAATATAGGAACTCAATTCAAAGGCTATTATTCAGATGAAATGGGTCAACATTACGAACCACTTCCTTTCGATATTCAGTTAGGTATGAGTAAAAAACTATCTCATGCACCTTTACGCCTTTCACTCACTTTACACAATCTGCAAAAATGGGATTTATCGTATCAATCTACAAATCAGCCTTCTGATTTACTTGACAACAATTCGTCGTCTAAAGATATTGGATTTATTGATATGGCTTTCCGCCATTCCATCATTGCAGTTGAATTTGTACCTACAAAAAGTTTTTATCTTACCGCAGCATATAATCACCGTCGTCATGCAGAAATGTTAATGCCAGGATTTAAATCAATGGCTGGATTTTCATTTGGTGGTGGTATTAAGTTATATAAATTTCATGTTGGGTTTGGGATGACACAATTTCAGGTAGGTAATTATTCATATCAATTCTCTATCAGCACTTCTCTAAACGAATTTCGACCTTAATTTAAAACAACTTGTGTTTCTTTGATTAAGTATGCGAAAATGCTTCACTTGTCTTGGGAGATCAAACTTTTCAAAATATCAATAAAATGAATCGTATAATTGTCGCTATAGATGGATTTTCATCTTGTGGAAAAAGCACTATGGCAAAAGAACTTGCCCGCGAAACCGGATATATTTATGTAGACACAGGTGCTATGTACCGTGCGGTTTCATTGTTTTGCATAAAAAATAACTGGATGACAGAAACTGGCATTAACAGTGAAGAATTAGAAAAACACATTCAAGATATTCGCATTGAATTCAGAACGAATTCAAATGGAGTCTCCGAAACCTATTTAAACGATGAAAATGTTGAATCTGAAATCCGGACTTTGGAGGTAGCAAACGGTGCTAGCCGTGTAAGCACTTTGCGATTTGTAAGGCGCGAATTAGTACGTCAACAACAATTAATGGGATTAAAAAAGGGAATTGTTATGGATGGCCGTGATATTGGCACTGTAGTTTTTCCAGAAGCAGAACTAAAAATTTTTCTGACCGCCGATCCAGAAATAAGAGCTCAACGACGTTTTCAGGAAATGAATGTCAAAGGTGACGCTGTTGATTACAATAATGTATTAGCAAATGTAATTGAACGGGACGACCGCGATCAAAACAGAACGGAAAGTCCACTACGGAAAGCTGATGATGCTATTATTATCGACAATTCAAACCTCACTCCCATTGAGCAACAAAAGATTTTACACGAATTATTTACAGAAAAAACTCGGATTGATTGACATTTATTTTTTTTTGGCAAAGCGTTTATATTAAACTATTAATTGAAATTATTGTTTGATTTTGCATAAAGTAATTTTAAATAAAGAAAATAATATGTCAAATATAGAAATTGATAATAAATCTGGCTTTTGTTTTGGAGTGGTCAAAGCCATTAACAAAGCAGAGGAAGAGCTTGCAAAAGGCGGTACATTATATTGTTTGGGTGATATTGTTCATAATGGTCAGGAGGTTGAACGTTTAGCAAAGCTAGGATTGATAACGATCGATCATCAACAATTTGCACAGTTGCACGATGCCAAAGTTTTACTTCGTGCTCATGGAGAACCGCCACTAACATACCAAATTGCAGAAAAGAACAATATTACGTTAATAGATGCTTCATGTCCTGTAGTGCTCAAATTACAATCCCGCATAAAAAAAGCTTACGAAAATGCACCATCAGATGATACTCAAATTGTAATTTACGGTCATCATGGTCATGCCGAAGTAAATGGTTTAGTTGGACAAACCGGAGGGAAAGCTATAGTGATTGAAGATGAATCGGAATTGAACAAAGTCGATTTTTCTAAAAATATCCGACTTTTCTCGCAAACTACCAAATCACTGGATGGTTTCAATCATCTAGTTGAAACATTAACGCAAAAGACAGAAGATAGTTTAAGTTTCGAACATTATGACACAATTTGCCGACAAGTTGCAAATAGAATTCCAAATATAACTACCTTTGCAAAACAAAATGACATTATAATTTTCGTAAGTGGCAAAAAAAGTTCAAACGGCAAAGTACTGTTTGAACATAGCAAAAAAATCAATCCAAATACATATTTAGTTTCTGCAGCGGAGGAGATTGAAAGTTTAGATATTGATTTGACAAAAAAAATTGGAATTTGTGGTGCTACTTCTACTCCTCGTTGGGTAATGGAAGAAGTAGCTTCAAAATTGAAAGATAAACAGGTTAAAAAATAAAACGGGTTTAGTTTAATTCATATATTAAAAAATGAAGTACGAAATTAAGTGTATTGGTTTATTGACATCGGGTGGTGATGCACCTGGAATGAATGCTGCCATTAGGGCAGTAACACGTGCTGCAATTTTCAATGGCATTCGTGTAAAAGCAGTTTATAAAGGATATAAAGGATTGATTACCGGAGAAATTTCAGAATTCCAGACTCAAAATGTGAGTAATATTATTCAACAGGGCGGTACAATCCTCAAAACAGCCCGCTGCATGGAATTTCATTCAGTCGAAGGTAGAAAGGTAGCTTACGAAACAATGAAACGTGAAAAAATTGATGCTTTAGTGGTGATAGGAGGAGATGGAACTTTTACAGGAGCTCGAATTTTTGCTCAAGAGTTTAATATACCAATTGTTGGACTCCCAGGAACGATTGACAATGATTTATATGGAACTGACTCAACCATTGGCTACGATACAGCTTTAAATACGATTATAGAGGCTGTTGATAAAATCCGCGACACTGCTTCATCTCACGAACGCTTGTTTTTCATTGAAGTTATGGGTCGTGATGCCGGTTTTTTGGCATTGAACAGTGCACTTGCATCTGGTGCCGAAGCAGCGATAATACCCGAACGCGAAACTAAAGTTGACCAACTTGAAGAGTTAATTAAAAACGGTTTCAGAAAATCAAAAAACAGTAGCATTGTAATTGTTGCTGAAAGCGAAATTACTGGTGGTGCTTACGGACTTGCAGAGCGCATGCACAAAGAACATCCTGAATATGATGTGCGAGTGACAATTCTGGGACACATTCAACGAGGCGGTTCACCGACTGCTTACGATAGAATTCTGGCAAGTAGAATGGGTGTTGCAGCTATAGATGCATTAATGGATGAGCAAAGAAGTATTATGATTGGTATAGTAAACGATGTAATTGTGCATGTGCCATTTACGAAAGCCATTAAAGATGATAAACCTGTAAACGAAAATTTATTGGGAGTAATTCAAATACTTTCTATCTAATTGGTTTCTAGAAGCCTCCTAAATCTCCCGATAGAGGACTCAAAGACCTCTGCTACATAAATTAGTAAAAATATATACTAGTGAAAGATATCAAGACTGAAAGTTATTCCAAAATAATCTATCAATAATAATTGTCAATAACTTAATTGGTTTCTATACCAACATTAAAAAGTAAACCATCAAAAAAAAGACTCTGCTAAACTAAGTTTAACAGAGTCTTTTCTATTTGGTAATTTAGATTTCAAATTACACTTCTCAAAACCGACCTTTCCATAATGCTCGAAGCCAATCGCCAAGCTTGCTTTCGGTAGGATTATTTTGGACTTTCCAAATGCGTTCTTTCGTTAACTCATCGGGCATAAATTGTTGTTCCACAAAATGATTTGGAAAATCGTGTGAGTATTTATAGTTTTTCCCATAATTCAAATCTTTCATAAGTTTTGTAGGAGAATTTCGCAAATGTAATGGTACAGGCAAGTTTCCAGTGCGTTCAACCAATGCTAATGCCTCATCAATGGCCAGATAAGCCGAATTACTTTTGGGTGAAGATGCTAGATAAACGGTTGCTTCGGCAAGAATGATACGACCTTCCGGCCAACCGATTTTTTGCAACGCATCAAAACAGGCATTTGCAAGCAACAAAGCATTCGGATTTGCTAATCCGATATCCTCTGCTGCCGAAATCACTAATCTACGGGCAATAAATTTCGGGTCCTCACCTCCCGCAACCATTCGGGCCAACCAATAAATAGCAGCATCAGGATCGCTTCCACGAATGGATTTTATAAAAGCCGAGATAATGTCGTAATGCATTTCACCATCTTTATCGTAAGCCGAAGGATTTTGTTGAAGACGTTCGGTTACAATTTCATTTGTAAATACCACTTTGTCATCCGTTTCGGAATCAACAACCAACTCCAATATATTGAGCAGTTTACGTGCGTCACCGCCCGAATAGCGCAATAACGATTCGGTTTCCTCAAAAACAATTTCGCGGTTTTTAAGTTCACTGTCCGTTTTGATGGCATAATTCGCCAATTCCAATAAGTCTCCATTATCCAACGGCTTGAGTACATAGACCTGACAACGTGACAATAAAGGAGTTATCACTTCAAACGAAGGATTTTCGGTGGTAGCACCAATTAACGTCACCGTTCCGTTTTCAACCGCACCAAGCAATGAATCTTGTTGCGATTTGCTAAAACGGTGAATTTCATCTATAAACAAAATCGGATTTCCAACCTGCGAAAAAAAACGGCTCGTTTTGGCTTTTTCAATCACTTCGCGAACATCTTTAACTCCTGAAGTCACGGCACTCAAAGTATAAAAAGGACGATCCAGTTTGTTAGCAATAATTTTTGCCAACGTTGTTTTCCCCACTCCCGGTGGTCCCCAAAGTATAAATGAGGCTACACGCCCCGACTCAATCATCTGACGAAGAATGGCTTTCTCACCAACCAGATGTTTCTGCCCGATATAATGATCGAGTGTTTGCGGGCGAAGTCTTTCAGCTAAAGGTGGCATTTGGAAAAATTTATTGAAATTGAAGAAAATTGAAAAACTGTTTGTTGTTGAACTGTTAAAAATACCGATTGCAGAAATAATTCAGTTCAATGTCGACCCTGCCTGCCGCAGGCAAGTGCGTCTAATGGAACATCCCGTCTAACAGGATTTTACTGTTTATTTCTCCCGTATACGGGATCTCCGCTATGCTACGATATGCCTTCCGCAAGCGGAATCTCGAAATGCTCGATCGGCATTATACCAAAGTTGACTTTGGGCTGAAATAAAAATTCATTTGGTATCATTTGGTATAATATGAATGAGTTCATCCCCTATTTTCGCACAAATATAGGGAAATTGTAACGAAAAGACAAAATATTGTTGTGTATAAGTTAGCAGTACAAAATTCAAAGTTCCTAATACTTCAGAAGCATGCTATAAATAAAAATCAAAATAATTATCCGCAAAGTGTGCAGAAAATCAATATGGCTTGAAAAGTAAGATGTTCACAACCGTATGTCATCTACTTGCGGTTATGAAGAATTAAAAAAAACTACCTGTAAGGCAGAACTTAAGTGTTTGGAAAGAAATAATGTTCTATATTCACAATAAATTAAATATAAAAATAGAACCTGCCTACCGCAGGCAGGTTCCATTCTTATTGAAAAAATGCGACATTATATTCTTACAAATACTTAGATACGTTAATTGCGGATAATTATAAATAAAAACATTAAATAGCTTATCTGCAGAAAAATGAACGACACAAAACATCGCATTCCCAGTTAAAACAAGAAGGGTAAAAGATAACTGATGTTTTGATTTGGTTATGCTCGATTCAGATAATGGGTTTGACTATTTTTGAAGCCACCCAACAGGTTGCCAACCTCAGTATCCTCAGTAATGAGAAGTGCGTCTATTATCGTAAGGCTTCGGTCATCCGCATCTTTCGCATTAAATATTTAGGTTTTATCTTTGCGTTGAAAAAATATTAAATAATAAGACCAATAAAAAACACGTAAAGAGAACAACCAAATAATTGATCAATAGCAGTATCAGATTGAGAATATAGAAAGGTTCAAGCTCAAAAATCAAGGTTTCAATACCAAAATCCTGGGTTTCAGGTACAAAAAAACGGTTTTCAACAACTAAAATTTGTTGTTCACAAATTTTAGTTTTATTTTTGAACTGAATTTTAGATAATTGACCTTGAAACGTATTATAAATATGAATATCAATGAAAAATGTCAGCCCTTTCCCAATGCTTTTTTTGAGATTTGTAATGTTTGCTTTGTTTCAGAGTTTGCTGGCACTTGTTTTCTTTTTTCTAAACATAAACGAAGCATGGAAAACATCACAGGGTTGGTGGATTATCGGTGGATTGTTGACCAATATTGTCACTTTCATTGTAATGCAAAGGTATTTCAGCCAAAAGGGAATCCGCTATTTCGATAATTTCAGATTTATAAAAAATGACTGGTGGAAAGATGTGTTATTGTTGATTGGAATATTGATAATAACCGTTCCTCTAGCGATGCTCCCGAATACGTTGCTGGTTGAATTATTATACGGTTCGGATGAAGTTCCATTGCAATTATTTTTTCGCTCCATTCCTTTATGGCTCATTATTATTGGTTTCTTTTGGGCTATCACTCAGGGAATCGTTGAACTTCCTTTTTATTTCGCGTATCTGATGCCAAGGTTGGAAAAGCGGTTGAAAAACGGCTGGTCAGCCTGGATGCTTGCATCGTTGTTTCTTGCATTACAACATGTTGCTCTCCCACTTATTTTTGACTGGAAATTTATAGTATGGCGGTTCGGCATGTTTCTATTATTCGCCTTTTTTATCGGATTATGTCTTAAGTTACGACCCAGATTATTTCCGTATATCATGATTGTTCATTCTTTGATGGACATTGGAACTGTGGCTATGTTTTTTACAGTGAAATAGAATTCTGTTTTAATGGCTTAATTATGAATTTTCCTGTTTCATTTGGGTAAATCCATTGTTCAATCGAGAAAAATCAGGTTTCAATAACGGAAATTTGCTTTCATTTATAAAAAATTCTAACTTTGTGCTTTTCAATTTTTAATGACGACCATTTTAATTAAAAGTTCAAAACCATATATTTAACAAAAGCAATGGCTCAAAATAAAGAACTCAACAAGCTTCGTTTGGCATTTGAACAAACACCCGGTGCCATATTTATTCTGGATAAAAACTTTCGGTTCGAATATGTAAATCCGGGCTTCGAAAAGCTATCGGGTTATATAAAAGAGGAGTTGATTAACAAAACAGTTGCCGAACTTTTTTATGACGAAGAAGTACATAAATCACGTGAAAAATTGGTTGAATGCATGTTGAAGGGCGAGAAATGGGACGGTGAATTACTCACTCACAATAAAAACGGCAATCATTACTGGGCAAATACAGTTGCATCGCCTTACAAAGACGAGAACAATAATATTAAAGGCTATATTATTGTTCAACATGATATTACCGACAGAAAAAAAATGGAAACGGCTTTGCGAGAAAGTGAACAAAAGTACCGCGAACTGGCAGAAATGCTCCCTCAAACTGTTTATGAAATGGATCTGGAAGGCTATCAGACTTATCTTAACAGGGCAGGGATTGAAGCGTTCAGATATAATTCATCACCGATCGGGCGTTACGCATTTGATTTCATTGCGCCCGAAGATCATGCCCGCATGAGAGAGAATATGCTGAGAAGTATTAAAGACCAAGATTTTACAGCAGGCAATGAATATACCGGAGTGCGTGATGATGGTTCACGGTTTCCGATAATTATTTATGGATCGCCAATTTCGGAGAAGGGAGAAATCGTTGGCACCAGAGGTATAATCATCGATATTTCAGAGCGCAAAGCGATGGAAAATGCAATTCTCGAAAGCGAAAAAAAATACCGTACTGTTATTGATAATGCTTCCGATGGAATAGTGATTACGCAGGAAGGTAAACTGATGTTTTTGAATAAATCGATGTACGAAATGATGCAATACGAAGAAAGTGAAATATTGGGAACTTCTTATTACGATATGGTAGTTCCGGAAGATCATCAGATAATGGTTGAATTTCATAAACGAAGGATGGCAGGAGAAAATTTTACATCATTGTACCGCAGTCGGTTTATTCGTAAGGATGGAAAAATTATTAACGTTGAATTAAATGCACGTACTTCCGATTATAACGGCAGCCCGGCAGCGTTTATCATTATCCGTGATATTTCGGATCGTGTTAAAATTGAAAACGAGTTGCAGATTGCAAAAACCAAACTCGAAAAACTAAACAATCAACTAGAGAAACGAGTAAAGGAAAGTTCCGAAAGTTTGACAGAAGCACGTACGCAATTAATTAATCTGCAAAAAGAAAACTTGCAATCGCAGTTTGATGTATTGAAACAACAGGTGAACCCGCACTTTTTGTTTAATAGTCTGAATGTATTAACTTCGCTTATCAAACTTGAACCCGATTTGGCCGAAAAATTCTCCGAGCAACTCTCAAAAGTGTATCGCTATGTACTCGAAAACAAAGATAATGAGTTGGTAGATTTACAAACGGAACTCAACTTCCTGGATGCCTATATTTTCCTATTGAATATTCGTTTTGTGAATAAATTGAAGGTTAATATCAATATTCCTGAAGCAAGACGCAATGATCAAATTATTCCGTTAGCCATGCAACTGCTTATCGAAAATGCCATTAAACATAATACTATGTCCAAAAGCGAGCCTTTGCATATTAATATTTTTATTGATGAGAATAATATGTTGAATATTGTGAACAACCTTCAGGAACGTCCATCACAACTGGCTTCTACCGGTGTTGGTTTAAAGAATATACTGAACCGGTATCAATTATTAGGCATTACTGAACCGGTTTTTAGAAAAACAACATCAGAATTTATTGCACAAGTACCGTTGGTAATAACAGATAGCAACGTGTTAAATAGTTGATTATGGCAGATATATTAAAGTCACTTCCTGTAGAAGTAGTAGAGCAAGAGCGCATAAAAGGGGCTGTATTGAGTGTTTATTTTAGATGGGTTTTGATATTTGTTTTGACAATTACGTTGTCTATCCAACTCATTTCCGGATATAAAGTTGAATCAGTTCACTCTTTTGTTTTAATCTCTATTTATTTCCTTCTAAATGTAGGCTTATGGCTCGCAATTCGCAAAAAATACAATCCCGTTTATCTGGGTTATTTAAGCGCAATTCTGGATGTCTGTATGATTACCTTTCATCTGTATTATTCTACCATTCAATACGATGACATTGCACTAACTTCCGCTGCCACCATATTTTTGTATCCGATATTGTTTGTATTATACACGTTCAGACTAAACCGCTCCTTGTTGATTTTTTTAGTCTTTTTCTCGTTGATTATGTTCAATATTAATTACTTTAATTCGTATTTTCAACATCCGGAAATATACAGTAATTATCTTTCTACATCGCCTCAATCGCATATATTCAAGAGTATTTATATCTTTTTTATTGGGTTTCTGTGTGTGTATCTTCAACATTCCATTTCGGAATTTATTCTAAAACAAATTACTCAGGCTGATGAGAAAGCGAAATCGGACCTGAAAGTAAAAATTGAAGAACAAAAAAATAAATATGCTCAGGAATTAATTGATCAGGAAAAGGATCAAAATAAAAGACTTGAAAAAGAAGTAAAAGAGCGTACAAAAGAACTGACAAAAGCAAACACACAACTAATTAATCTGCAAAAAGAAAACTTGCAATCGCAGTTTGATGTATTGAAACAACAGGTGAACCCGCACTTTTTATTCAATAGTTTGAATGTATTGACTTCACTCATAAAACTGGAACCCGATCTGGCCGAAAAATTCTCCGAACAGCTTTCGAAAGTGTATCGCTATATTCTTGAAAATAAAGACAATGAACTGGTTGATTTGCAAACAGAACTGAACTTTCTGGATGCTTACATATTTCTGTTGAATATTAGGTTTGTTGGTAAATTGATAGTAAATATTAATATTCCTGAATCCAGGCGAAGAGATTTAATTATTCCGTTGGCTATGCAACTGCTAATCGAAAATGCTATTAAACACAATACCATGTCGAAAAGTGAGCCATTAAACATTGATGTTTTTATTGATGAAAATAATTTTTTAAATATCATTAATAATCTTCAGGAACGTCCTTCTCAACTTGTATCAACAGGTGTGGGATTAAAGAATATTCAAAACCGGTATCTGTTACTCAACAATACCGAACCAAAATTTAAAAAAACAGAAACCCATTTTATTGCTCAAGTGCCGTTAGTATTGGAATAGTAGATAGTAAATAGTCATTAGTAGATAGTAAATAGTCATTAGTAGATAGTAAATAGTAGATAGTAAATAGTAAATGAATAAATTGTAAATAAATAAATATATGAGAATAGTAATAATTGAAGATGAAGTCTTTGCTGCACGCCGGCTCGAAAATATGATTCATGAAAATGATCCCACAATTGAAGTTGCCGCAAAACTAGAATCGGTAAAGGAATCCATCGTGTGGTTTAAAAACAATCAGCATCCGGATCTTATTTTTCTGGATATCCATCTGGATGATGACTTGAGCTTTGCCATTTTCAAAGAAGTGCAGATAAGTTGTGCCATAGTTTTCACTACTGCCACCGATGAACTGGCAACCCGCGCATTCCACTTGAAAGGAATCGATTTTTTACTCAAACCAATTATTCAGACTGATTTGAATAACATGATAAACAAATATAAAAAGCTTGAAAACTATTATTGTCCTGTAAAACCGGATATTTTTGAGGATATTGTAAAGAACCCCTAACCCCTAAAGGGGAGTTAAGAACCCCTAACCCCTAAAGGGTTTTTTTAAAATAGTAAATGGTAAATGTATAAATAGTAAATGAATATTATGAGAACAATTATTATCGAAGACGAAGAATTTGCTGCACGTCGACTGGAAAACATGATACGGGAATGTGACAGCAATATTGAAATTGTAGCCAAACTTCCTTCTGTAAAAGAATCGGTGGCATGGCTGAAATCCAACACGCATCCGGATTTGATTTTTCTGGATATTCAGTTGGAAGATGATCTGAGTTTTTCCATTTTCGAACAGGTGAAAGTACAATCGAAAATTATTTTCACCACTGCTTTTGACGAATACGCCATCAAAGCTTTTAAGCACAACAGCATCGACTATTTGCTCAAACCCATTAGCAATGACGAACTTTGTGCAGCCATTGAAAAATACAAAAACTGGAACAGCGAAAAGAGCAACTTTATTGATGCCGAAGAACTTCGCAAACTGCTCTACCCGCAGCAGACGTTCCGTGAACGATTTATGGTTTCGGTTGGCGATAAACTCAAAACAATTTATGTTGCAGATATTGCTTATTTCTTTTCAACCGCCGGAATCACTTTTGTAGTTATGCATTCCAAACAACAATATTCGGTGGATTTCAGCTTGGATAATTTAAAGGAAATGCTCAACCCAAAAGATTTTTTCAGAGTAAACCGCCAGTTCCTTGTGGGATTAAAATCCATTGAAAAAGTAGTGGTTTATCCAAAAAGCCGTCTTAAAATTGTGCTTAATCCACCCACCGACAATGATCTTTTTGTTAGTCTCGAAAAAGCGGTGGAATTTAAAAAGTGGATGGACGGAGAATAGTGTAAAATTAAAAAAAAATAATCTTTCAATTTTTTTATTCGCATTAAATATGAGAAAAACGGAACGTATTTTATCTTTTATACTTGTAGCCTTAATGATGTTACAATCATTGACAGGACTTTTGTATCAGCATTTATACAGGGATGTAGCTTGGATAAAATTAACTTGGTTGGGGAATGACCTCGTGACACTAATTATTGTTGTACCCATATTATTTATTTCTATTTTACGTGTTGGGAATCAATCTCGGCGGGCAATGATGCTTTGGTTGGGCACTATTGGCTATGGCATTTATAACTATGCATTTTATCTGTTCGGGGCATCGCTCAACGTGTTCTTTCCACTATATGTTCTGACCTTTGTTATCTCTATTATAACAATGATAATCAGCCTGTCACACCTTGATATTAGATTCTTTGTTAGCGGGTTTAGAAATCAAACTCCGGTACGCTCAATCGGAGGATATTATGTATTTGTTGCGGTGTGTTTATCAATGGTATGGTTGGGTATGTGGTTCGCTTATATCTTTTATGGTCGGGCTACTCCTGTTGATACAGAAACTTTTAAACTTGTAGCTGCACTTGACACCACCCTTATGGTATCAAGTCTTTTAGTTGGTGGCATATTTCTATGGCAACGTAATCGGTGGGGATTTATTCTATCGTGTATTGCCGGTGTTCAGAGTTCTCTTTACTTACTTGTTTTGACCATCAATTCAGGAGTATCAATTCTACAGGGATTTGGGAAATGGCCAGGAGAACTTCCTATCTGGGGAACGCTTTTACTGCTCACTATTTTAGCAACATGTGTTTTATTTTTCAATATTGTTCCCAGATATTCTGTAATTAAAGAGTAAAAATCCATTGAAAAAGTAGTGGTTTATCCAAAGAGCCGTCTTAAAATTGTGCTTAGTCCACCCACCGACAATGATCTTTTTGTTAGTCTCGAAAAAGCTGTGGAATTTAAAAAGTGGATGGACGGAGAATAGGTTTATTCACAGTATTTAGTACTAATAATCAATTCAACAAATATAAAATACATAAACTTTCGATTATGAAATCAATAAACAAAACAACATTATTTTTAATACTGACTTTTGTCATTAGTTATTCATTAGCCGGAGTATATAGACTACTTGGCTTTGATGCAAGTAACAGACTCGCATTTACCATCTTGGGTGCAACTTATATGTTTATTCCTGCCATTTGTGTTGTTATTGTCAAAAAAATTATTCTCAAGGAAAATTTAAAATCCGATTTATTCATCTCTTTCAAAATCAACAAATGGTTTTTTGTGGCATGGCTTATCATGCCCATAATAAGTTTTTGTACGTTGGGTATTAGTCTGCTGTTCCCTGATGTAACCTATAGTTCAGGCATGACGGGATTGATAGAACGGTATAAGGAATTGCTGACACCCGAACAAATTGAACAAATGAAAACATCATTGGCTGCGCTACCTGTAAATGCAATCTGGATTACATTATTACAAGGATTAGCTGCAGGAATAACAATAAATGCTGTAGCAGCTTTTGGTGAAGAACTCGCCTGGAGAGGATTTCTACTTCAGCAGTTTAAAGAAATGAGTTTTCTGAAAGCATCCCTTGTCATTGGTTTTATCTGGGGTATTTGGCACGCACCCCTAATTTTAATGGGACATAACTATCCGCAACATCCACAAATTGGTGTTTTTATGATGACAATTTTATGTATCCTGATTACTCCTATATTTATCTATCTGACCATTAAAGCCAAATCGGTAATTGCCGCAGCCATTGCACATGGAACTATGAATGCAACCGCTGGAATTTCAATCATGCTTATTGCAGGAGGAAATGATCTGACAGTTGGAATGACTGGTTTAACAGGTTTTATTGCTTTAGCTGTTTTTCTGATAGGTATTTTTGTTTATGATCAGTTTATAAGCAAGGATAAAATTATGACAAAAAAAATAAGCAATTATCTATAAGATTTTCAACCAACATTTGCTTTATTTCAGGGGTTCAATGCGATGCTATCGTATTGGACCCTTGAAGTAAAAATGAATCAAGCTTAAATTTTCAGTACTCATCACTCAAATATCCCTACTCATTCTTTTTTGTTTGTGTTTTATCTCCGCGCGAAATACTTTTGCTGTGTAATTGTACCAAAAAAACCAACAAAATGAAATCACACACAAAATTCATATTCCTATTCTACCTGACATTAATTGTGCCTTTGATATTTACGACAAATGCACAGGTTAAAGGCTTTGTTACGTATGACTCAGTCAAAGCTCCGATTGAAGTTTATAAGGTAGATACAATATTGGTCGTATTGCCAGATGCTTTCACAATAAAGGAGAGCAATGCTAAAGCAATTGAAAACTTATCGTTAAAAAAGAAACCTTTTAAAATGACCTCACTGCCTTTTGGTGGGATAGGCTTGTCATTTGCTAATGTAAACGGTCAGGTTGCGTTAATGAATGGTGGAAGAGGCTCAGCCACCTTTAATAACCGTTTTACCTTTGGCGGTGGTGGCTGGGGAATGCCAAAGGGCATTGAACTAGAGAGTAGCGAAGAGGGTATCTATGAATTTTTCAAAATGGGTTATGGTGGTCTTGAATTTGGCTATATTCTCTATCCAGGCGAAAAAATAAAATTTGGGACTAATTTATTGGTTGGATGTGGGGTCGGCTTCAAAGAAACCGTGCCCAAGTCAAAAGATGGAGATTTTAAAGTGTTCCCGGTTTTTGAACCCTCAATATACAGCCAAATTTCGTTAAGTAAACTGTTAAGGCTCGATATTGGTCTAACTTATCGCTATATGGTTGCCCCAAATTTTTCATATATAAGCAACAAAAATCTCAATGGGTTTACTTGCTATATTGCATTTTTGGTTGGTTCATGTAAGTGCGATTAAATAAGTAAAATATCAAAAAACACATCAATTATGAACAGATTCTTTAAAAACACCATACAAATGTTAGCAGGATTTTTAGCAATATTAATGGGACTAATACTAATTATAACAAGTATTTTATTCTTTCTTAGTCTGGGGAAAATGGAACCGTTTAAGGATAAAGTCGGGAAACCATTAAAAGGAAGCATTTCCGAAAAAACTTTTATTACAATAGGTGGTATACGACAAGGGATGTTTATCAAGAGTAAAAACCAGAAAAATCCGGTTCTGCTTTACCTTCACGGAGGTATCCCCGATTACTTCCTAACCAAAAAGTATCCTACCGGGCTTGAAGACTATTTCACCGTAGTGTGGTGGGAACAGCGTGGTTCAGGACTATCTTACAACGCCAATATACCGGCTGAGACCATGAACTTAGATCAAATGATATCCGATACAAAAGAGTTAACAAATTACCTCCGTAGCCGTTTTGGGCAGGACAAGATTTACCTCATGGGGCGTTCGGGAGGAAGTTATATTGGCATCCAAGCGGCTGTAAGGGCACCGGAACTGTTCCATGCTTATATCGGGGTTGGCCAGATGTCGGACCACTTAGAATCAGAAAGATTGGCTTATGAATATATGCTGAAAAAATACAGGGATGCAGGGAACAGGAAAATGGTACGAAAACTGGAGGCCTCACCGGTTACAGATGTTATTCCTTATGGCTACCTCAAACTGCGTGATGAGGCAATGCACAGTCTTGGAATTGGCACAACACGTGACATGAATTCAATTATAACCGGTGTGTTTATACCGTCATTGACCTGCCGGGAATACAGCTTAAAGGAAAAATTCAATTTATGGAGAGGCAAAGCCCAATCGGGTGTTCATCCACTCTGGAATACGATTCTGGCCACTGATTTAGCCAAACAAGTTCCCGAACTGGATATTCCGGTCTATTTTTTTCATGGCATCTATGATTATACCGTTTCTTACACCCTGGCAAAGAAATATTTTGAGGCACTTCATGCTCCTATAAAAGGGTTTTATACTTTCAAAAATTCGGCTCACAGTCCGATTTTTGAGGAACCTGAACGTGTAAAAGAGATTATTGAAAATGATATTTTATTTGGTAGAACAAGTTTAGCAGATTGATTTTAACGAATATTTTTATTCTAAATATCCAAAGAAATGTAATTAAGGACTTAAGTTTGTTTTGAATAAAAAAAACAAATTTCCGTGATGTACTTATTCCACTAATTATTAATTATTAAGTACATGCTCGAAATTAGTTTATACTTTGATAATGGATTATGTTGTTGAATTTCAGAGAGTAAATACAAATAATAATATAAACTAATTAGCGTGACGTACTTAATTATTAATTATTAAGTATTCCTCACCCCACCTTCATCACTTTGCCACTGGCAGCATATTTCACTTCCTGCACTTCACCGGTAAAACCCACTTTACCAAATTCCACAGCCATGCTTAGCACCAGACTTACTTCGTTTGTAAAATACGATTTCAATTCGTGGTCCATTTCAACTTCAATAGTTTGTTCCTGTAGAATATTCTCAGAGGGCAGCCATTCGCCGGTTATCACAATGCTTACACCATGCAGATCAGCCACAATGGGTTGAAACTCTTTTGCCTCCTCATTCCACACCACATCCGAAACTGCACCCAAACTTACCACCAACCTAAAATAGGGCAAACGTTGCACATTGAGCAAATCAATTTCGGTGTTAATGCGTGGTATCAGAAGCTTTGCCGAACATTTCTCACGGTCGATAACAGGATAAGGCGACACGCCCAACACAGTAGTAAGCGGATAATTACGGTTAAAATTAAACCCATCCAGCGTAAACGGGAATTTCGATAAGCGAATAGCTCTTTTACCCACTTCGCCAGTCTCATCCGTTTTTTGGATGTTTTTCGCAAAGCCATTCAGTACCGCCGTAAGGTTATAATCCGCCACCCGATGTAAGCCTCCAAACGCATACCGCAGCGTAGAAGCAAAACGGGTACAGCCCTTCCACTCATTTTGTTGCAAGCGGAACCCTTCGAACTTAGCCGACGATTTTATCTTCTCCTTCTTTGCACCACCTTTGGTACGTGCAATAATTTTATCACTTCCCTTGCGGGTATAAAAGCTGATATTGCCCATACTGCCCGTGAATTGCACCGGTCCTTTTACTATTGCCATGTATATTAATGGTTAATGGTTAATGGTTAATCAGTTATGGTATATCATTTTTTACGTACAACTTATTCACCATATAACTACAAAGATAAGTATTTTTTATATAAACTAATAACAAAACATATATAATACTTATATTTAATAGATATGGTTTATTTATGCGTTATATGTGGCTTACTTAAGGGTTATATAAGGTTTATATATAAATTAAAACAGACTTTATATTAGAAGCAGATACAAGAAAAGCAAAATATGACCAGAGAAAACAGACCACCTTTTTATTGTAAAGCAAAAAAACAATATTTCATATCACATTGACTGGTTGCTATTTAAAAAATTAAATCAACTGCTTATCCCTTTTAGACAGGCTGCTGTCTATTTTTTTTATTTTTAAATTGCGATTGATCTGTTTTTTTGTGCCACAAAGACTCTAAGACTCAAAGTTACCCATAAATTAAAATCATTGGTATAAGCGCATAGAGTGCATAGACTTTGTTCCTTTAATTTGTGAAACTAACAGCCCGAAAATTATCTAATTTATATGGTATTACGGTGCTTTGCACCTTTTAATATTCGAAATGATCTATTCTACAAAGATTTCGCCACTCTGTGGCTTGAATATAGGCGCACCGAGATATTTGTAGCTAATATTGTGACTATTACAAGTAAGGTGCAGCGCACCGAAATATCATGTAAAACAAATAGTTAACATTGTTTTTTCTGAAAACAACCGATTAAATAAGGACAATATTCAACATGTCCATTAATACTCGTATCGGAAATAATTTGAAATCAATAATGAAAGGGGTTTTAGAGTTCTAAACTCCTATACCAATAAAATCAAATAAGTCAAGACTTTGTCAAACTTTGTGACTTCCTTATTTCGTGGCAATTTATATAATTTCAATCAAGAACTTTTTCAATCATTCTTACTTGACCGAAAGGGATAAGCAGTTTAAATCATTCAACTTGAACTTCAAGCGGAACGATCTTAAAAATTGTATGCTTTAGTTTTGTAAACAGATGCTGAAAACTTGCGAATGTAGAATCAAGTTACAGTTTTAAAAAAATGTTTTATAGTACGTCACATTTTTTCATTAAGGCACCTACCCTAAAAATCGAAGGAGTATACTTGCAAAAAATAGAAGAAGAACAATGTCAACAACTGAGAATTTGGGGACAGCTTATTTTCAAAAAATAGAGCAATTAGAATATATGTCAGATATTCAGACAGATACGCTCAATTGAAAGGCTGTCTTTTTTTTTCGCTTTAAAAAAACATAGTTTTGAGCACATTTTTAAAGGAAAATAGAAAATAGAAAACCTACTGTGCAAGAAAAATTAAAAATACTGGTTCAAACGCATTCGTTTACGCTATTTTTCATTGAAATGCGTGAAAATTAAGACTTGATAATTTCTTAATATTGTAATGGAATTACAGATTGGTAAAAAGGATCAAATTGATGTGGTAGAAGAATGAGAATAATGTTAATAATAGGCAAATTGACAAGAAAAAAAAATAAAAATATAAAACAAATTACGTAATGATCTGATATTCAGAATTCAATTATTTTGTCCTTTGAAAACACAGTTAGAAAAGATAGTTTTGAGGCAATAAATAGTGGAATGTTTTAAACGATTTATATTTTATACCAAGCAGCAATGGAAATAACGAATTAAAACGGAAAAAAGTGCTTCATAAATACATCCCTTTTTTGGATAGAAAAAATAGAATACAGAATTTTGCAGGATGAAAAACAAAAAGGAGCATAAGGATAAAACATAGTTTGAAAATTGCTTAGGTGGACAGAAGTAAAAATAAATAACTTATATACAATACTTTACAGTAATATTAATTTAACATAAATATGTCCTTTTTTGAAGTATGCAGAAAATGTAGTTTTGCAGTGGAATTTTGAAGATAACAACAGGTAGAAAAATTGATACTAAAATCTACTGATAAAACAAATGCCAAAGTAGACATCAACTATTGAATGGATAAAAAAATGTACATACAGACCGATAATACCACTTATAATTTGGTGGAATTATTACTGCTAAAGATGGAACGTCTTGAGCAGAAAGAATGTACCATACCCAAGCCTATTCATCCAGCACAGCTTTATACCGAAAGCGAAGTGGCTGACTTGTTGAAAGTAACTAAACGGGCCGTGTTCAACTTGAGAAAAGAGAACAAAATACACTTCCGAGATTTGAAAATTGGTATCCGTTACAGTCTAGAAGATATCATGGAATTTATTGAACGGTGCAAGCGATAGTTATGTAAAAAATCAGGAAAAACAACATCATTCAAAAACCTATAAAGACGAATTGATTGAATTATTGAACGAGAACGGGGGTGGAATTTGACGAAAAGTTTTTGTAGTAAAAATTAATTGTCGATAATATTATTAACAACATATATGAGTTGTAAAAAAAATGTAGCTTTGGGGTTTGAAAAAATCAGAATGATACTCCCTCACTAAAGCTTATTTTAAAATCCACCAAATGACTAAAGAACTATTAATAGATCAATTATTTGACCGACTTGACGATTGGCGGAACTTACCGGCTTATCAACTGGAAAGACGGTCTGATATTTTCTTTTCTTTGTATTTAAAAGATATCATTCAGTCTTACTATCAACAAAAAGTTGAACACATCATACCCGAGTTTCCTGTAAAAGGGGTAATCTAAAAAGACACAACCTTTCTTTTAAAATAGTTATCTGGCTGTTTGCCCTGAAACAAATACGGTTTATTTCATTGAATTAAAAACAGATGATAGTTCAATTCGAATTGAACAGGATGAATATTTGGAGGCTGCCAAGATATTAAATATTAGAAAACTAGTTGAAGGTGTTTTAGAGATTAGAAAAGCCTCCACCTCAAAAATAAACCATCAAGGAATCTCCCTAGTTCCAAAACACTGCATTATGAATATTTGGCTCCGTATGATTTAAGCGTTGACCCAAGAATCGGGTTAATTGAAGAAATGATTTTACATTGTAAAAAAGCCAACACAGTGATTATGTACAGTCACTTTGAAAAAACTCAAATTAAAAAATTGAAACGTGATTTTCCACAATATGCTACTGATTTAGAAGAAATCCTACATAAATTATGGGACTTAATGGCAGTCTTTCGTTCCAGACATTGCTATACAGAGAGCATGGAAGGTAGTTATTCAATTAAGAGGGTTTTGCCCGCCTTATGTCCCGAACTTTCGTATAACAATCTGGAAATAAATAACGGATTAGTTGCAAGCAACACTTTTTTGGATTTATATTATTGTAAGGATAAGGATTATATAAACGAAACTCGTAAAAATTTATTGAAATACTGTCATTTAGATACCTTAGCTATGGTTAAAGTCATGGAAGTGTTGGATCAAGTTTGAAAATAAATTATATTAAAAATCACTTTGAACTATTTAAAGAAAATACAAAATAAAAAGTTTAACTTTGGGGTTTGAAATTTCAAAACATAAAATTGAATGAATACAGCTTCACACAACAAGATAGTTTCCTTTATTTGGTCTATTGCAGATGATTGCTTACGAGATGTGTATGTACGGGGAAAATACCGTGATGTGATATTACCTATGGTGGTTTTGCGCCGATTGGATGCTTTGCTCGAGCCTACCAAAGATGCCGTAATGGAAGAGCTGGCTTTTCAGCGCGACGAGGCAGGGTTTACCGAATGGGATGAAAACGGATTACGCGAAGTGTCCGGATATGTGTTTTATAATATTAGCGAGTGGACTTTGCAGCGCCTGCACGATACTGCCACCAACAGTCAACAAATACTGCAAGCCAACTTCGAAGATTACCTGAACGGGTTCAGTGCCAATGTGAAAGAAATCATTGAGAAATTCAAGCTCAGAAGTCAGATACGGCACATGGCCGAGAAAAATGTATTGTTGGATGTGATTGAGAAATTCACATCGCCTTATATCAACCTTACTCCTTTTGATAAAAACAATCCCGATGGGCGTAAACTTCCAACCCTGACAAATTTGGGAATGGGTTATGTGTTTGAAGAACTGATTCGTAAGTTCAACGAAGAAAACAACGAAGAAGCCGGAGAACACTTTACGCCCCGTGAAGTCATTGACCTGATGACACATATCGTATTTGAGCCGATGAAAGATATGCTGCCACCGGTAATGACCATTTACGATCCTGCTTGTGGAAGCGGTGGTATGCTTACCGAGTCGCAAAACTTTATTATCGACGAAGAGGGAGAAATACGAGCAAAAGGAGATGTGTATTTATATGGCAAGGAAATAAACGACGAAACCTACGCTATCTGTAAATCGGATATGATGATTAAGGGAAATGACCCCCAAAATATCCGTGTAGGCTCCACGCTCAGCACCGACGAATTTGCTGGAACCACTTTTGATTTCATGTTGTCCAACCCACCTTATGGTAAATCCTGGGCCAGTGAGCAAAAGTATATCAAAGATGGCAAGGAAATTATTGATCCGCGCTTTCAGATTATGCTCAAAGATTATTGGGGAAAAGAAGAGCCAGCAGATGCCACACCTCGTTCGTCCGACGGACAATTGCTTTTCCTGATGGAAATGGTGAACAAAATGAAACCGTTAACGCAAAGTCCGTTAGGTTCTCGCATTGCTTCGGTTCACAATGGTTCGAGTCTGTTTACGGGTGATGCTGGAGGTGGCGAAAGTAATATTCGCCGCTATATTATCGAAAACGATTGGTTGGATGTGATTATTCAAATGCCAAATAACCTGTTTTACAATACAGGAATCACTACCTATATTTGGGTGTTGAGCAACAACAAAGCACCCGAGCGAAAAGGGAAAGTACAATTGATAGATGCCGGACAGCTTTACCGTAAGTTGCGTAAGAACCTGGGGAATAAAAACTGTGAGTTTGCACCCAAACACATTACCGAAATTCTGAATGTGTACAACGCTATGGAAACGGTGGAAGCACGTGAAATAAATGTGGAAAACCTGACTGGAACTGTTTCGGCACAAGTGTTTGACAACAAGGATTTTGGCTACTACAAAGTAACCATAGAACGCCCCAAACGCCTGAAAGCACAATTTACCGACGAGCAGATTGCCGAACTACGATTCGATAAAAGCTTGCGTGAACCTATGATGTGGGCGTACGAATGCTATGGAGATAAGATATATACACAATTGGAGGATTACGAAAAAGCGATAGTTGAGTGGACTGAAAAGCAGGAGTTAAACTTGAATGCAAAACAGAAAAATTCGCTTGTAAGCAAACAGTTGTGGCAAAAACAACTGGATTTATTATCGGTAGCCATTCAATTAAAGCAACAAGTTGGCGATGCAGTATTTATGGACTTTAATGTATTCCGCAATAAAGTGGATGCAGCACTAAAAACCCTCAACACAAAACTTTCGGCTTCGGAAAAAAATGCGATTTTAAATGCGGTAAGCGAGTATGATGCACAAGCCGAAATTGTAATAAAAGGAACAGTGAAGCTTGTGGGTGAAAAACTAGAACATTTATTGGAGCACTTAGGTTGCACCGAAAAGCAATTAGCCAATTATGGTTATTTTGCTAGCACTAAAAAAGGAGAATACCATGAATATGAAACCGAAAGCGACCTGCGCGATACAGAGAATGTGCCGTTGAAAGAATCGATTTATGATTATTTTCTGCGAGAAGTAAAACCACATGTGGCCGAAGCATGGATCAACCTTGACGCTACCAAAATTGGATATGAAATCAGCTTTAATAAATACTTCTACCGCCATAAACCACTGCGAAGTTTGGAAGAAGTATCAGCCGATATTCTCGCATTGGAAAGTGAGAGTGATGGGTTGATACATGAGATTTTGAACTTATAAAAACAAAACTAATTCGCGTAGGATTGAAACCCTACGCAACAACAAAAACATTCGCATAGGGTTAAAACCCTACGCTCCAGAATCGGTCGTGCCTACGGCACTTTCTTATTAATACAAACAAGTGCCGTAGGCACGAAATATATTGTAAATATGGCAAATACATATCATCAAATGTATATACAAACGGTGTTTGCAGTGAAATACCGTGATGCAGTAATCGACAAATCGTGGCGAGCAGAATTGATGTCGGTTATAGGAAATCTGATAAACGAAACAGGCTGCAAAACCATATTAGTGAATGGCGTGGAAGACCATGTGCATTGTTTCTTTGGGTTAAAGCCCAATAAATCGGTATCGGAAGTAATGCAAAGTGCAAAAGCCAAATCATCAAAATGGGTAAATGAAACCGGAATTCTCCAGCATAGGTTTGAATGGCAGGAAGGTTTCGGTGCTTTCTCGTACAGCCGGTGGGATGTGGATATGATTTACAACTACGTTCTGGGACAGGAAGCGCATCATGCAGATAATACATTTCGGACAGAATATCTGCAACTGCTAAAGGAATTTGAGGTGGAGTACGACGAAGATTATGTGCTTGGGGAATTGATATAAAAAACCATCGCATAGGGTTGAAACCCTACGCTCCAATATCGGTCGTGCCTATGGCACTTATTTATAGTGATGATTGAATGCCGTAGGCATGACACATATTGTAGCCAATGTAATTTATTGCATTGGTGAAAAAAGCAAATGCCGTAGGCATGACAGATATTGATGCAAGGGATTTTAATCCCTTGTGAGAGATATATGAAAAAACAAAAACATATGAAGACAAACATAAATATACAAAAATATCCCGCCTACAAAGCTTCCGGCGTGGAATGGCTCGGAGATGTGCCGGAACATTGGGAGGCCGTTTCATTGGGTTCATTAATGGAACTCAAAAGCGATAAAAACCATCCTGATTATGAAGTTTTATCCGTTTATCGTGAATATGGAGTGATTAAAAAGGATTCTCGTGATGATAATCATAATGCAACCTCTCTTGATACTTCAAATTACAAAGCTGTAGAACCAGGTGATTTAGTGGTTAATAAAATGAAAACATGGCAAGGTTCAATGGGGATTAGTCCATATAAGGGAATTGTTAGCCCCGCATATATAACTTGTAAAATAACTTCAAAAGAAGTTGTTTCGGAGTATCTTCATAGATTGCTTAGAAGCAATTTATATATTGGAGAATACAATAGAATATCTTATGGTGTAAGGGTTGGACAATGGGATATGCATTTTGAGGATTTTAAACGAGTTACTGTTCTTGTACCACCTCTTGCAGAACAAACCGCCATTGCCATCTTTCTCGACACCAAAACCGTACAGATAGACAAAGCCATAGCTATTAAAGTAAAACAAATAGAACTACTAAAAGAGCGCCGACAAATTCTTATTCATCGGGCTGTTACTCGTGGTCTCGACCCGCATGTAAAACTAAAAGACAGCGGTGTGGAATGGATTGGAGAGATACCGGAGAGTTGGGAAGTGAAAAGATTAAGATATTTGGCTGATTGTTTTCCAAGTAATGTGGATAAACACAGTAAAGAAAACGAAATTAAAGTTCGGCTTTGTAACTATACTGATGTTTATAAAAATGATTTTATTACCGATGATATGGATTTGATGATTGCAACTGCCACTAATGACCAAATTAGAAAATTTACTTTAAAAAAAGGAGATGTAGTCATAACTAAAGATTCTGAAGCTGCAAGTGATATTGCTGTTCCAGCTTATGTGACTGAAAATCTAACAAATGTAATTTGTGGTTATCACTTAGCAGTAATTAGACCAAATCAAGGGATAGATGGTAAATATTTATTCCGTGCATTTCAATGTAAAGTTTTTAATGCGCAATTTGAAGTTTGTTCAAATGGCATAACCAGAGTTGGTTTAGGAAATTCAGATTTAAAGAAAGGACAGTTTTCAGTTCCTCCTTTTAATGAGCAACTAGCTATTTCAGAATACATAGAAACCTCCAACACCAAACTCTCCATCGCCATTTCTATAAAAGAAAAGGAGATAGAGAAGCTGAAGGAATATAAAAGTGTGCTGATAGATAGTGTGGTGAGGGGGAAAGTGAGGGTTGGATAAAATCCCTAAAAATGCCTAGGGTTAAAACCCCAGGCAAGCAAAATCGGTCGTGCCGATGGCACAAATTTGTAAACTGACAAAAAAAACAGCATATGTCCAAACTAAAAGTATTTATCAGCAGTGTACAACACGAGTTTGCAAGTGAGCGGGAGCGTTTGTTCCGGTATTTGCAAACAGATGCTTTGTTGAGTGAGTATTACGAACCTGTAATTTTTGAGCATTTGCAGGCAAATAGTCAGTCGGCGGATAAACTGTACCTTGAAGAAGTGGGCAACTCTGATGTTTATCTCGTGTTGCTTGGTCAGCGGTATGGTTACGAAACAGCCATGGGAACTTCTCCAACAGAATTGGAATATAATCATGCTCTGGGACTTCATTTGCCTTGTCTGGCCTATATAAAAGGAGAAGACAGCTTATTGCGTAATGAAAAAGAGCTACTCTTTATAAAAAGAATAGAGGCAGAGCATACTTACAAACGTTTCGATAACGTGGAGCAACTGGTATCATTTGTGTATGGGTCATTAATTGATATTCTGAAACAAAAGGGCTTGGTGAGAATTACCTCATTTGACGAAACGCTCCATCCAACAGCTTCACTGGCAGACATTAGTGCTGAAAAAACGGATAATTTTCTCGGCCTTGCTATTTACAAACGTGGAGTTCCTATTCGTCAGGGTTCAAGTATTGAGAAGGTATTAACGCATCTAAATCTCTTACATGAGGATAAACTTTGTAATAGCGCACTACTCGCTTTTGCAAAAAATCCACAACAATTCTTTCCTTCAGCAATAACCAAATGTGCACACTTTCACGGTTTCATTGTAGAAAAGCCAATACCAGATCACAAGGTTTTTCAAGGCGATGTTTTCCAACAGGTTGATCAGGCTGTAGATTTTGTGCTTTCTAAAATAAGTTTATCGGTTGGATTGCGCGCAACCAGTACGCAAGCTCCTATTCAGTACGAAATACCCCGTCCGGTAGTTACCGAGGCGATAGTCAATGCCATTGCACACCGAAATTACTCGAGCAATGGAAGCGTTCAGGTTATGCTTTTTACCGACCGATTGGAAATTTTTAATCCAGGTGGAATACCCCATGAGCTAACAATTTCGAAACTAAAGACTGATCACGGTTCTTATCCAACCAATCCCAAACTGGCAGAACCCATGTATCAAGCCGGTTATATAGAGCGTTTTGGAACAGGAACGGGTGAGATTTTTCGTTTAGCAAAAGAGGCAGGATTAAAAGAACCGGTGTATAATTTGAATGAAGGTGTGAAAGTAGTTATTTGGCGACCTTTAGCTACTACCGCACAAGATAGTGGACAAGCTAGTGGACAAGCTAGTGGACAAGCTGAGTTTCTTGTTTTGGAAGGTATTAAGCGAGTAATTCTGGTATTAGAAGGCGAGATGAAGAGTGCCGAAATTCAGGATATTTTACAATTAAAACACAGAGAATATTTTAGGGATAACTACTTAGAACCTGCTATAAATGAGGGATATATAGAGATGACTAACCCTGAAAAACCAAGTAGTCCACTTCAAATGTACCGCCTTTCGGATAAGGGTGTTATTTGTAAAAATGCCATAATGGATTCTTTTTCTGTGCCAAAAAGTAATCGGGATGTTATGCTTAAAACCGACCATGATACCGACCATGATACCGACTATGATACCGACCATGATACCGACCATGATACCGACCATGTTGATGGGTTGATTTTAAAACTAATACTGTATCTTTTTGTTGAAAAAAGTCGGGCAGAACTTATGTTACTTCTTGAGCTTAAACATAGCGGAAACTTTAGAATCAATTACCTCAATCCGGCTCTTGAAAACAATTATATAGAAATGACTCTTCCAGAGACCCCAAAAAGTAAATTTCAGAAATATCGTTTGACCGCAAAAGGTCTCGCTATAAAAAACCTTTTAGAGAAAAAATTATGACCACTCAAACCAACGAACAAGCACTCGAAGCAGCCATTGAAAAATGCTTAGCCGGAAGCTGTATTGAAGAGATAAAAGCAGAATATGAAACTGGCGTTGTTAGTGAAAGAGTTCCACTTATTACGGGAGGTAATGGCTATTATATTGGTTATCCGGAAGACTTTGATGCAAAATATGCCATCGATAGGCTGAACTTTTGGAGCTTTTTGGAAGATACACAGGCCGAAGAACTAATCAAACTGCAACGGCAGAGTGATTGGAAGTTGCGGATATTGGAACGACTGGATCGAATGATTAAAAAGAACGGTATCATTTCGTTGTTACGCAAAGGTTTGGATGTGGAAGATGCTCATTTTACTTTGTTCTATCAGCTACCCTTGGCAAGCAGCAGTACAAGTGTCAGAAAGAATTTTGAGAGCAACCGCTTTAGTTTTACTCGTCAATTGCGTTATTCCATATTTAATCCATTGGAAGAAATTGATATGGTGCTGTTTGTAAATGGATTGCCTTTTTCCACTATGGAATTAAAAAATCAATGGACAGGACAAAATGCCAAAGTGCACGGTCAGCATCAATACAAGTTTAAGCGTGACATTACACAGCCTTTATTGAATTTCGGACGTTGCATTGTGCATTTTACATTAGATACCGACGAAGTGTATATGACCACCAAATTAAATGGAGCAGATACTTTCTTTTTACCTTTTAATCTGGGTCATAATTTTGGTAAAGGAAATCCACCCAATCCATTCGGACATAAATCAGCCTACTTGTGGGACGAAGTACTTACTCGTGCCAGTATAGCTAATATTATCCAGCATTTTGTACGCTTTGATGGGAAAGACAAAGACCCACTCAGCAAAAAGAACTTGTTTTTCCCCCGTTATCATCAGTTGGATGTAGTGCGTAAGTTGATTGCCGATGCATCACAAAAAGGAGTTGGACAAACCTATCTTATTCAGCACTCTGCTGGTTCTGGTAAATCAAATTCTATTACTTGGGCAGCGTATCAACTGATTGAAACTTACCCTGAAAACGAAAGTGTACATGGCTCAAAAGGTATTAACAACCCTTTGTTCGATTCAGTAATTGTAGTTACCGACCGCCGATTGCTTGATAAACAATTGCGCGATAATATCAAGGATTTCTCGGAAGTGAAAAACATAGTTGCTCCCGCTTACTCTTCGAGAGAACTGAAACAAAGTTTGGAAAGTGGCAAACGGATTATCATTACCACTATTCAGAAGTTTCCCTTTATTGTGGATGGCATAGCCGATTTAAGCGATAAACGTTTTGCGGTTATCATTGATGAGGCACACAGCAGTCAGGGTGGTTCGGCAGCAGACAATATGAACCGCGTGATGGGAAACACTGGAGCTGAAGAAGAGTATGTGGATGCTCAAGACATGATTTTAGAAGTGATGCGCTCCCGGAAAATGCGTGGCAATGCTTCTTATTTTGCTTTTACAGCAACACCCAAAAGCAATACGCTCGAAAAGTTTGGTGTAAAACAAGCAGATGGTAAATTCAAACCTTTTCATTTGTATGCGATGAAACAGGCTATTGAAGAAGGATTTATTTTGGATGTATTGGCAAATTACACGACTTATAAAAGCTTTTACGAAATAGAAAAGTCAATAGAAGACAATCCTTTGTTTGATACTGCCAAGGCTCAAAAGAAACTCAAAGCCTTTGTGGAACGCCATGAGCAAACCATTGCTACCAAAGCGGAAATCATGTTTGATCATTTTTTAAATAGATTGGTCAACACGAAAAAGTTGAAAGGCAAAGCAAAAGCAATAGTAGCAACTCAAAGTATTGAATCGGCTATTCGGTATTATTTTGCGTTGCAAAAATTGCTGAATGACAAAGGAAATCCTTTCAAAATTGCAATTGCTTTTTCAGGCAAAAAAACGGTTAATGGTATTGAATATACTGAAGATAGTTTGAATGGTTTTGCCGAAAAGGAAACACGCGTTAAATTTGATGAAGATGAATACCGCATGTTGGTGGTTGCTAATAAATACCTCACTGGATTTGATCAGCCCAAACTTACTGCCATGTATGTGGATAAAAAGTTACAGGGCGTAATGGCAGTGCAGGCTTTATCACGTTTGAATCGCTCGGCAGATAAACTGGGCAAGAAAACGGAAGATTTGTTCGTACTTGATTTCTTTAATTCTACCGAAGATATAAAAACTGCTTTTGATGATTTTTATACTTCAACTTCGTTGAGTGAAGCCACAGATGTAAATGTGTTGCACGAATTAAAAGCAGTACTTGACGGTGTGGGCGTGTATGAATGGATGGAAGTTGAAGATTTTGTGGGGAAATTTTTCAAAAACGTTGATGCACAACTATTAAGTCCGATAATAGATTTTGCTGCTGATAGATTTAATCACGAATTGGAATTGACAAATATTGATAAAGCAGATTTCAAAATCAAAGCCAAACAATTTGTGAAGATTTATGGTCAAATGGCTTCTATACTACCATACGAAGTAGTAAAATGGGAAAAGCTTTTCTGGTTTTTGAAGTTTCTGATTCCTAAACTGATTATTATTGATCCAGCACAGGATGCGTTGGACGAATTACTGAACTCGGTAGACTTATCGACTTACGGACTGCAACGGGTAAAATTGAATACTTCTATTGGATTAGATGCATCTGAAACAGAATTGGAGCCTCAAAATCCAAATCCACGAGGAGCTCATACAACCGGTGGCGAAGATGATCCGTTGGATTTAATCATCAAAAGCTTTAACGAACGGTGGTTTCAGGGTTGGGAAGCCACACCGGATGAACAGCGGGTTAAATTCGTAAATCTGGCTCAATATATAAGAACACATCCTGATTTTAAACATAAATATGCTGAGAATCCTGATTCTCAAAACAGAGAAATAGCCTTTAAGAGAATATTTGATGATGTAATGTCCAAGCAACGAAAAAATGAATTAGACTTGTACCGACTGATTGCACAAGACGAATCATTTAAAATTGCGATGCAGGATACATTGAAAAGAATATTGCGTGCATGAAATAGCAACTTGCTAAAGTTGCAATATGAAAGAAGAATATTTTCTCAAAGAAGTTATAAAACACACCATGCAAATTGCAACTTCTGATAATTCCGTTATGATAATAGACGGAGAACGCCTCTCTGCAATAGATGAGTATGATGCTGAATACATTGCAAAAGTAATGAAAAAGGTGTCTGACAAGGTAGTCCCTTTTATAATTAATACAATCAAACCATCTACAGACTTTTCAAAGGCTGACAATTTATTATCTCGGGCATTTATGTTTTACTTCGACAAATGAGTTGAAATGGTATATAATATCAGAATTGAAAATGAAAAAGGTGTAGATTTTAATTTTGAAGATTTATTCAATGGTATAAGTGGTAATCAAATTCCGGTACACATACAATTTAGAACAAACAAGATAATTTCATCAATAATGACAATTTACAAAAAAACTTTTGATTATGCTCAAAGATTAGAAAATGAAGATATCTCATTGGATTCCAAAATTAGAACTGTTTTGTACAGCTCTATTCATTTAGCTAGAGAATATGCTTTATGCCTTGATTTAGAAGATGATTCTGAATATCAACATTATCTTTAAAATTAAAACCTAAAACCTAATAAGGTTTTCCAACCTCCAAAACCGCCAGTTAAGATGAAATTCTTTTCATGCGGTTTTTTTTACCTATGCTGCCTATTGGCATAACTGAATCCTAACTTTGCATCTTAATAACAAATGTTATGGCAAAAGAAATTACGCGAATAAGTGAGCTCATTTATGATTTAGAGTACAGACAGGAGATATTGTCGATGGGGGAAGATGTAATGATACTTGAACCCGTAAGTTTTCGTGAAGAACTAATTGAATTAAATAAACGAATTTTGAAGAATTACAATCAATAATAACCTATGTGAATTTATATGAAAAGAAGCAGTTGCCATTCGGTAGCTGCTTCTTTTGTTGAATAAATCAAAATATCTACTTGTAAAAACCGAATTTTCACCACCACAGAAGTGAACAAATCAACTATAGAATGTTAAATAATCTGAATTGTACTGTTAATGCAAGTTAAAGTTTTTTGTTGTATTTTGGAATAGTGATGAATAGTGATGAATAGTGATGAAAACGCCCTAATAAAGAGCATTTTAGGTAGTTTTGTTACTTGCAGATATTGAAAGTGCTCTCTATCTTTGCATAGTCAAATAAAGTAAAAAGGGCCCTTTTACTGAATGCGACAAAGTTCTTTATATAAAAGATGGCACTTAGCCAGAATCCTATGACCGGGAAAATGTCCGGCACGGTGGGTAACTTTGTTACTTCGTCATTGGGTTCGCAAAACATCGTACGGGCGAAAGCGTTTATGACGCGAGACGCTAAAACTGAAGCGCAATTAAAACAGCGTGATGGTTTTAAAATGATCGCGGATTTGTACACTACTTTGGGTGGATTCCCTGCTGAGGGATTTACTCAAAGGTCTGAAAACACTTCGGCTTATGCAGCCTTTATGGCTAAAAACCTGAGTGAAGCAATTGACAAAAGCGGTGCAACAGCCGTGCTTGATTACACAAAAGTGCAAGTCTCTGACGGCAGCTTACAGCTTCCAACAGTGAAAGAGGCGACACTAACGGTAGCAGGCATTGTGTTGAAGTATTTGCCGAAAATCAAAATGCTGAATAATAATGCCGACGATGAGATAGTGGCATTAGCCCTTCTCAAATCGGGCGAAGTTTGGTTGGAGCGACAACCCAGAGGTGAAAGCCCTGAAGCAACTTTAACCCTCGAAGTAACAGATATTACCATTGCCGACATAAAGGCAGTGTATGTATTTGCGAAGCGAGCAGATGGTAGCAAAACATCAAAATCAGTTTATGTACCTATAGTGTAGGTTCCGCTAACCTGTTTGTTGCTAACTATGAAAAAAGTCCTGGTAATGGTAACATTATCGGGCTTTTTGTTTTCATAGCTTTCAATCCCTATTTTCCGCCATTCATTCCTCTTTACTCCTCACCCACAATCTAATAGTTGTGTAGGTTTTTGTGCAGAATTACTTTTGCTTCGTAATCCGAACAAATGGATTATCAATTTTTAAAAGTAACAAATTAAATGTATCAAAAAATGAAAAAGTTATTTTTTTTAATCAGTTTATTGTTAGCCGGCAATTTTGCACAGGCTCAGAATGTATGTGGTTCTTGGAATGGTATTTTAACCATCAAGAACAGAGAAATTTCAGTGGTATTTAATGTAACAAAACAGGGAGATGTTTACACATCAACCATGGACAGTCCTTCGCAAAAGGCAAAAGGGATTTCTACCACTTCCACCACTTTTGTCGATTCTATTCTGACTATTCGCATGGAAGGTTCCAACATGCAATATCGGGGCAGATGGATGAGAAACAATCAGATGAAAGGTGTTTTTACCCAAATGGGGAAACTGTATGCCTTAGATATGACGAATAATCAAATAAATCAGACTATTAATGCCAAAAAGGAAGTAAAAGTTCGGAACTATTATGCCTATTCTTACTATTTCGACACTGTTATGCTTGACAACAGTTTTAATCGTGAAAAAACCAAAGTTGTCTATTACCAACCGATAAAGAAAGGGAAAGTATCGGCAGTAGTGCTTATGTGTGATGCCAAAAACAGCAACGTTACTAACCATCAAACTTACCAAAAAGAACTGACTGAACTTGCTGAACATTTATGTACGAATGGGTTTGCCGTAATTTGTATAAATACTACCAATCTTACTAGTTTAACAAACGAAGCTATCAACCACCTGAAATCCAATAGTAAAATTAATCCCGACAAAATTTCAGTTGTTAAGCTCAACGAAACGAATATACAGGGAACTTTTACGGTTAAAAATCGTGCAAAACAACTCAATAAAGAAATTTCTAAAATCAATACAGAGAAAGTAGCTTCATTTGATGAAATTACTCGTTGGTTATTGAAAATTGCATAAATATTAAACTTCAAAATAAACAACAATTAATTAAACAAAGAAAAATTATTAAGGTATGAAAAAGATTATTTTCGCATTCGCAATTTTAATTTCAATGGGTTTACAAACGTTTGCCCAATCAATCGACACATTAAAAAACGAACCGGTTCAGTATTATTTCTTTGTCAACAACATTCCTTCGGATTTTAATTATCCGCTTATTGGTATTGTAAATAATGTGAACGGCAATCACGAAAGTGTACAAATAGGTTTTGCGAACTTAACTAAAGGAAATTTTGGCGGAGTGCAATTAGGATTTGCTAACACTGTAAATGGTAGTGTTTGGGGGTTGCAAAATGGATTTATCAACAACGCAGGCTCAACGTTTAAAGGAATTCAGAATGGATTTATCAATAATGTTTCGGGTTCGGTTAGCGGATTTCAAAATGGTTTTGTAAACTTGGCAAATGACTCACTCATTGGATTGCAAACAGGCTTTGTCAATACAGCGAAAAACACGATTGGTGTTCAGGTGGGGTTTGTGAATTTAACAAAAAACATGATTGGATTTCAGCATGGGTTTGTTAATTCTGCAAAGAAATTAACCGGTGTTCAACTTGGATTTATCAATTCGGTTGATACCCTTGAGGCAGGTGTTCCCATTGGATTTCTGTCATTTGTAAAACATGGCGGTTTTTCGGCTTTGGAGTTAAGTACTAACGAAAATTACTGGATAAACCTTTCTTTTAAAATCGGAACGAAAGCATTTTATACTTTCCCTGTTCTATCATACAATCCTGATAGTTCAGACAGATTTGCTCTTGGTTTTGGTTTTGGTTCAAATATTTCAATTACAAACAAGTTCTTTTTTAACCCAGAAATATCATCAAGTTTTGCCATTTCCAATAATATCAGAAATATCAATTCTTTCAATACTTCTTTTGGTTATGAATTGACCAACCGATTGGCTATAATTGCCGGTCCATCATTTACTTGGAATAGCCCCATTGTAAGTACGCCTATAAATAATGATATTATGTGGTTATTTGATCATGACTTTAGTTTTATAGATGATTTTGCATACGGGTTTAAATGTGCGGTAAGATACACTTTATAAATTTTAGAAATGAATCGGATATACTTATTTTTCATACTCAACATTATTCTGTCATTTTTAAATTCTTGTGGTAATGTTTCTACACTAACACAAGATAGAAAGATGAAAATTTCTATACAAGCTGGCGGAAATATGGGAGGAATTGTTGAAAATACAGACATGTCAGTTGTTCCAAATGCAAGTTCGCCTCCAGAAGCAACAGTAGATGCTTTTACAGGCGCTACTCAAACCCGATATAATGTTGGAATTCATTTGAATCAGCCGTTGGGACATAATGAAATTGAAACCGGAATTGATTATATGTACAATTACCAGATTTTCAATTATATCGATAATGGTAACTTTTATATTGGAGTTCGTAGGTTAGAAGTTTCGCAACTTATGATTCCGTTGACTTACAATTTTATTCTGTCACATAAAGCAGATTTCCAATTGAAGCTGGGCTTTCTGGGGCAAATGAATTTTGTATCAGCTGATAGTTTTGGAATTTTGCCCGAATATTCAATTAATCGATGGTCGGGCGGACCGACACTGGGAATCTCTGTTTCGCCGTTTCGGTTTAACAATGGCAGTAAATTGGGTATGTATTTCGATGTCTATCGCGGTAGCAGGATTTATACTGATTTTTATAATCAAAAGGCTTTCGAAATGCCAGGTTCAGGTTTTATAAAATTTGGAGTAAAATATCAATTTAAATAAGTGATTCTAAACAATAAAAATGAACAGATGAAAACAAGTCAAAAATATCTTACACCCTTTTTTATATTCGCATTTCTGTGGTCATGGTTGTGTTGGATGCCGCTTGTATTAGCTAGCCTTGGTGCAATTAATATTCCAACTCAACTTTTCTCAGGGTTGAAAATGCCTTTGATAATAATCGGAGCATTTGGTCCAATGGTTGCTGCTCTTATTGTCATAAAAAAAGAGCATGGAAAAGGTTCACAGATAAAATTCTTACGTGAATTTTTAGATTTCAGGCTAGGATGGAAAGCCTATCTGTACCCGCTTTTGGTGTTGGGTGGTTCAACCGCTTTTGCCTGGATTTTGCCTGAGTTTTTTGGCGAAAAAAGATTAGATATGTTTTTGCCATCCGCTTGGTTATTCCTTCCCTACTTGATAATCATGATTTTGTTTGGCGGCGGACAGGAAGAATTTGGTTGGAGAGCTTATGCGCTGCCTCTGCTCGAAAATCGCTTTGGTATATGGAAAGCTAATTTTTTATTAGGAATAATCTGGGCTTTGTGGCATCTCCCACTCTGGTTTATAGCTGATACAAGTCAGACTTTTATGAACTTTGGCGGTTTCATTTTACTCACTATCGGATATTCCTTTATTTTTTCATGGATAAGAGAAATTTCAGGCAAAAAAGCATTTTCCGGATTATTTGTACACGGTGTTGCCAATGCTTTTATTCCACTTATGCCAATTTTGATTATGCAAAAAAACGTTGAACAACCACGTTTTTGGATTTGGGCAGTTGTATCATTTATCATTGGAATTATTATTACACTTTTCCGTTCAAAAAACAAACCAATAGCACAATAAACATTGAAATTGCCCGACTCTTGCTTTATTAAGTTTGAAAAAAAAACAATTTAAAAACATAAATCATTCATTATGAAATATCTATTTTTAGTTTTGACTTTTCTTCATGGAGTAATTCATTTAATGGGCTTTGCAAAAGCATTTAATTATGCCAAATTAGAGCAACTCACATTACCCATTTCAAAAACAAGCGGTATTTTCTGGCTGATAACTTTTATCTTGTTTTTATCCACTGTTATAGCTTATCTTGCAAAATCCAATAGTTGGTCTGTATTGGCTTTCGCCGCAGTATTATTATCTACTATTTTAATCATTATGGTTTGGAAAGATGCCAAATTCGGCATGATTCCGAATGTAATCATTCTCGTTGTTGCCGTTATCGGATTTGCAACCGCCCGCTTTGAAAACAGTTATAAAGCCGATGTGAAAGTTGGTTTAGAGCAAACGGATTCAATCAGGGAATCTGTATTGACTGAAGCTGATCTGGTTGATTTACCCGAACCAGTGAAAAACTATATCCGCTATACCGGTTCAGTTGGAAAACCGAAAGTGAATAATTTCAGACTGGAGTTTGTGGGTAAAATCCGTAAAGATGAACAATCGGAATGGATGCCTTTTACCACCGAACAATATAATTTTATCGACACTTCTAAACGGTTATTTTTCATGAAAGCGACTATGAAAGGACTTCCGGTTGCAGGTTATCATTGTTTCGACAATGGAAATGCGTTTATGGATATTCGACTTTTGTCATTAGTCAGAGTTCAGTATGCCGAAGGCAAGGAAATGAACATTGCCGAAACAGTAACTTTCTTCAATGATATGTGTTGCATGGCTCCTGCTACATTGATCGATAAAAGAATAAAATGGATGGAAACCAATGAAAATACGGTGAAATGCTCATTTACAAATGCTGGAATTACCATTGGAGCTACTTTACTCTTCCATGAAAATGGAGAACTAACAAATTTCATATCCAATGACAGATTTGCTGCACAAGAAAATGGAATAATGCAACAAATTCCATGGTCAACGCCATTGAAAGATTATAAACTAATAAACGGATTTAAACTTGCCTCCTATGCCGATTTGATTTATGATTATCCCAACGGAAAGTTTTGTTACGGAACATTTAGTCTGAAAGGAATAGAGTACAATTGTCATTGAAAAAACTAAGATTTGAATTACGTTGAAACGCAACCAGATTGGTTGCGTTTTCTGTTTCAAAAAATCACCAACAGAAATTTTAATTTTAAGCATGAACTACATGGTTTATTCCTGTAAAAAGAAAATCATAATACTGAATTATTTAAACGGTCATAAATCCAAATGCCCTTATTGTTTCGTCTAATCATAAAAGCTTTTAATCACTAATAAATGGCATTCACCATTTCATTCAGGTTACTCACTATCTATTAGTTGTGCAGGTTTTTCAGCAGAATTACTTTTGTTTCGAAATCTGACAAACAATTAAATCAGAATCAATAATTAAAATATCAACTCAAAAAAAATATTATCATGAAACGCTTATTTAGTATTGCAATTTGCTTTTTAATTGCATCAGTGTCCATTTTTGCAACCGATATTTTAATCGGTCGTGTAATTGATAAAAACAAACAACCAGTGGAGTTTGCAACAGTAACCCTACTGAATAGTAAAACCAAAGAACTGGTAAAAGGAGAAGTTAGCAACAATAAAGGAGAGTTCCTGATGGATAAAATAAATCCGGGAGCTTATACTTTATGTGTGAGCATGGTTGGGTATAAAAAGCACGAAATTGAAAATGTGGAAATTGATGCTCATAAAAACCGTGTGATCCAAAAGGAAATAATCCTTAATGATGAAGTTCAGCAATTGAAAGAGGTTTCAATAGTTATTAAGAAAAAATTCATTGAACAAACCGTGGATAAAATGGTAGTGAATCCTGAAGCTTCAATCACAGCTGAATCGGAAAATGTATATGAAATTCTGAAAAAACTTCCAGGGATTACTATCGACAACAACGATAACATTTCGATGAAAGGGAAAAAGGGTGTAAAGGTTCTTATTGATGACAAGCCTACTTACATGTCGAGTACCGAATTGGCAACCATGCTCAAGAGTTTGCAAGGAAAAAACATCAACAAAATTGAAATTATCGAAAACCCATCGGCACGCTTCGATGCTGAAGGTAATTCAGGAATTATCAATATTAAAACGAAACACAGTAAAGCTCCCGGATTTAATGGAAGTGTAAACACAGGCATAAGTCAAGCCAGTAAAACCGGTACTAATGCAGGGATAGATCTGAATATGAATTCGGGAAAGTTAAATGTTTATGGTAATTACTATTTTAATAGTTGGGGCGGATGGAATAATTTAGATGCAAATCGAAGATTTATAATACCCGGATTGATAGGAGCAGTTCAGGCAACAAATAATCTCACCAATTATAATGGGAATGGACATAGTTATAAAGTAGGTGCCGATTACTATTTTGCTAAAAATCATGTTTTCAGTGTAATGTATCGTGGAAATTTTGGGTTTAATAATAATGAAGAATTAGGAAGTACTTCTTTCAAAAATATCAATCAACAGATAGACTCATCCGTGCAAACTGTGTCCGAACGTGCTAATTATTGGAATAATAAAACATTGAATGTCAATTATAAATGGGATATTGATTCTACAGGACAATCGCTGACTTTTGATGCAGATTATGCCACGTTTAATTTTAATTCAGAAAGTGATCAGGCAAGTAAAAATTATGACAGGTTTGGGAATGATGTCAATCGTAATATTAATCTGAAAAGTATACTTGATGGAGATATCAGAATTATTACAGCAAAAGCAGATTATGTTCGTCCTTTTGGTAAGTTTTTCAATTTCGAGTCAGGGCTTAAAGCTAGTTTTGTCAGAACAGACAATTCAGCAAATATGGACGGGTATGTGCTGCAAAACGACCGATTTATCTACGATGAGAATATTCAAGCTGCCTACATTAACGGTAGAATGAATTTGGAAAAAACATCAGTTCAATTAGGTCTCAGACTTGAAAATACGAACTCAACAGGTAAATCTATAAGTACAAATGCAACAACACCCAGTTCATATCTGAAACTTTTCCCTTCCTTTTTTGTACAACAAAAGCTCGACAAAAACAACGACATTAACTTCAGATACAGCTACCGTATTGGCCGACCAAGTTATCATGATTTGAATCCCTTTGTTTTTATGCTCGATCCATATACCTATAACCAAGGAAATCCACTTCTCACGCCACAGTTTACTCATTCAGCCGGCTTAACGCATAGTTTCAAGGGACTTTTCAATACAAGTATTGGTTACAATTATACAAAAGATTTGTTCTCACAGGTTTTATTTCAGAATGATGAAACTAAAGCGATATATCAGACAAATGAAAATCTGAGTAATTCCATTGACTGGAATATTTCCGAAACCTTTCAGCTTGAACCTGCAAAATGGTGGCGGGTGAATGGAACTCTTACCGGAATGTATAAAACAGTTAATGCCAAATTAGGAGGCGAAGTACAATTTCAGAATTACAGCTTTATGGGTAACCTGAATAATACGTTCACTATTAACCAATTTATTGGCATGGAATTAAATGGGTTTTATGCGTCCAAGCAACTTAATGGGAACTTTGTTGTAAATCCGTATTATAATGTAGATTTTGGTGTTCAGTGTAAGCTTTTTGATAAGAAGTTGACAGTAAAAGCTGCATTGAATGATATTTTCGACTCGAACCATTCAAAGGGGTATTCAAAATACAATAATATTGACTTGGATTTCAGTAATACACGTGATTCAAGACAATTAAGAATTTCATTAAATTATCGTTTTGGTAAAGATGATTTTAAAACACGTGCAAACCGTTCCACAGCTTCGAGCGAAGAACAAAGCCGTTCAGGAAAATAACAATTCTTAATTAATCAATTAATAACAATTTAAAAGAAAAAAAGTATGAAAAAGACAAAATTTTATCAATTATTAGCCGTGATTTCTCTGGCATTTTTTACAACTTCCTGCATACTAGCTATTGACGGAGTAGTAGGAAAAGGTCGTATTGTTTCTGAAAACAGAGAGGTTCAGAGTTTTACATCTGTAGAGTTACTGGCTTCAGCAAAAGTAGAAATTCTAAAAGGAAGTGAGCTAAAAGTAATACTCTCCGATTATGAAAACACACTCGAATACTGGGATATCGAAGTTTTGAACAATAAACTGACCATTAAAACGAGACCTTTCACGTCGCTCATTAACAGTCGTGCAAAAGTAGTGATCGAAATGCCTGAAGCACTTTATTCAGCTACAGTGGCAGGAAGTGGCGATGTGGAAATAAAAGATGCTTTCGACGAATTAAACAAAATTTCAATTACAGGTAGCGGAAATTTTATATCGGATTTTAAACCTATAAAATGAGGCACAATCGGGGTTGTAGCGATTATATTTGTATTATGTAGCAACAAATAATATAATATATAAAACTGTAT
>JAAFGX010000001.1 GCA_010365115.1 Paludibacter sp. | reverse complement strand
AATAGTCTAAAAGTAGTTTTTTAAAATTATAGTCGTTTCAGGAAAAATCTGTTTTTTCTTTTTTTTACACCGCTTGCCCATAACATCTATATACCCACCATAAAATGGTACAATGCCTCCCAATTTGGGTGGCTTACGACAGTTTTTAGTGGTTCTTTTGTTTTTTTAAATAGTTGCAAATATAAACATCTTTTTTTATAAATTATGAAAAGTCTTGAAATTTTTAATTAATTTTTTAATATCAAAAAATAAAATGGATTAAACCAAAATTCTCGTTTCAAACTTAAAAAACGATCTGAAAATCAGGTTGTTTTTTTAAGAGATAAATTAACAGGTTTAAATCGTTCGTTTATGAAATATTGATGTTTAGAATCGCCCATAAATTGAATTATTAAATGGCTTTTCATCTAAACTATAATGATGGAAATATGTTTATATTATACGCAGTATTCAATCCATAAAACTTAAAATTATGAAGTATTACATTAGCAAAACAATTAAAACTGATTTTGATCAGGCCGTTCAGCGAATAACCGAATCGTTGAAAAACGAAGGTTTTGGAATTCTTACCGAGATTAATCTCCATGAGAAACTGAAAGAAAAACTGAATGTAGATTTCAGAAAATATAAAATTCTTGGTGCCTGCAATCCTTCATTTGCTTATAAAGCATTACAACTGGAAGATAAAATAGGAACCATGCTTCCATGCAGTATTGTTGTTCAGGAATTTGAAAATCATGAAATTGAAATTGCAGCAGTAGATCCGCTTGCTTCAATGATGGCCATTGGAAATGTAGATATGATTGAAATTGCAATAGAAATTAAGGAAAAACTTGCAAGAGCAGTTTCAGCCATTTAAGCTCAATTTTTTTTAAATTTTAATAAATTAACATCGCTTTCTATGTATTTTTGATTTTCTTCGCTCAATTTATATCGGATTTTAATTTCAAATCACTACTTTTGCGACACAAATTACAAATTTGGCCTTCAATGACAACGTGTGTCTAAAAAATCATATTTAACATATAAAATTATGCTCCGTTTAAAATTCGCTATCAGTATTTTATTACTTACTTCAGGTATTCTTGCTCAGGATTTTGAAGTTTCACCCGTGTTGATGAGCTACAATGCAAATCCGGGTGAAATTCAATCGAAAAAAATTAATTTAATCAATCATTCCGGTAAACCTCAGAAATACAATTTGAAAATTTCAGATTATGTACTGGACAATAACGGGAACAAAAAATCGGTACCTGCCGGAACCAGTAAAAGATCTTGTGCCGACTGGATAACAATCAACCCTTCGCTTGTTGAATTAAATCCAAACCAGTCAGCAACTATAGATGCTCTGCTAACAGTTCCAAAAGATGGATTTTCCACAAAATGGTGTATGATTTACGTGGAAGTTGCTAAAGAGCAATCTTCCTTTGAGGCTGACAAAACCCTTGCTACGGGTGTACAAATAGTTCCGAGAATTGTAATTCTGGTGAAACAATCGCCTAAAAGCAACAATAATTATAAAGCTACCATTTCTGGGTTAAAAGAAATAACCAAGCCGGGAGAAAATCAACGTTCGTTCGAAGTATTGGTAACAAATGTGGGTGATAATGTGATAGATGCAAAAGTGAACCTGGCATTGGCTGATATGCAAACCGCAAGAGAAGAAAAATTTAATCCGGTAAAAGTCACTGTATATCCCGATGCAAGCAGAGTTGTCAAACTACAACTGCCAGCTAAACTCACTAAGGGAAATTATGCATTAGCAGCCATATTGGACTATGGACACCGCCAACCGCTTGGTGGAACTCAAATTATGTTGGACGTAAAATAAAAATTCAGAAAGTTTTTTTAAGTTTTAAATAAAATGAGCAGCAGGTTTAATTCATTTATTGTTATAATAATTATTTTTCAATGTGCTATTGCTCACGGAAAAGAAGTAAGCACCTGGTACGATGCCGAAAAAACGAAGCTGAAAGAAAACTATTCGGTCATCACCGACAAGCAAAACAACCTCATAAAACACGGAAAATATAGTATTTATTATTCCGATGGAAAGACCTGGCAAGAAGGTAGTTATGATAAAAATTACCTTGTTGGATTGTGGAAAGATTATTATGAAACTGGTATATTGAAACAGGAAATGCCTTACGAAAACGGATTGCTGAACGGCATTCTGAATTATTATTATCCTACAGGAGAAATACAACAGAAACTAAGTTATAAAAACGATGTTCTGAACGGAAAGGTGATCAATTACTTCGAGAATGGCAACATTCAAGAAATTGCAGATTACTCGAACAACCTCCCAAATGGTGAAGTGAAAGCATTTTACGAAGATAATAAACCCCGATTTATCAAGTATTTTAAAAACGGAATAGAAGATGGACACATCATAAGCTATTTTGAGAATGGGAAAATCAAAGAAAAATCATTGAAAAGAAACGGTAAGTATGAGGGTGTTTTTACAGATTATTACAAAGAATCTGATGAAGGTACTATCAACAAAATATGTTATTACCTAAACGGAAAACTAAACGGAAAACTCACCGGTTATTCAGCAACTGGAAATAAAAAACTCGATTGCACATACCTGAATGATCAACTTGACGATACATTTACAGAGTATTATGACTCTACTTTAATGATAATAAAAGAAACCGGACAATACAAGGACAATATAAAAGTTGGTGTGTGGAAAACTTTTTATACGAACGGGCAACTTTATTCTACCGGCAAATACTTCAACAATAAATTCGATAGCACTTGGAATGTTTTTTTTCCAAACGGGAAAATGAAAGTAACCGGAAAGTATGTCGAAGGCAAGGCAGAAGGGGAGTGGCTTTTTTATTACGAGACCGGCGAATTAAAAAATCGTGGGAATTTCATTAATGATTTAAAAGAAGGCAATTGGCTAACCTATTACACTTCTGGAAAATTAATGTCAGAAATAAACTTTCATTTAGGACAGCGTGAAGGCGAAGCCAAAGGATATAGCAAAGAAGGCAAACAGACAGAGAAACGTACTATAAAACCAAAGTCAAACTAGCATGAAAAAATTAATTTATTTCGCTTTATTCTTTGCCGTTTCAATTCTTGTGGGGTGTGGCAATAATGATCCTAAAGTGTATACCTCTATTATCGGATCGTGGAGTTGCAAAGAAAATAATCCCATTACTGGTCAACGGATTTATATTGTTGATATCGACAGAAAAAAGAGTGACACCACACAGTATGTCTTGAGCAATTTTTACAATGTAAATGTATTAGAATTTGTTATTGCAAAACTCAGTGCAAATACATTAACAATATTGCCACTACAACAAGTTGGGACACAACAGCAATTAGAAGTAAAGGCGGGGAGCGGAGTGGTTTCGTCCGATTTTAGAAGAATTGTATTTACCTACAAGATTTTTGATGGACTGAGCGATTTTGAAGTTCAAGCAACTTATTCCCGATAAACTCCACTCAATCGTCTTCCCAACAACCACATTTTATATTTAACGCACACTAACTTGCGCTTAAAGTCAGCATATTATTGCTGTTTTTTCCTTTTCATGTATAGTTTAGTCCATATTCAATCAGAAAAAGATCTAACTTCCTTTCCTGTTTCACTCCGCTGGGCGTAGTGTGTAGCAGCGTTTTTATTCAACGAATGACTCTAGCCTTCGTCGAAGCCGATAAATCGCTATGTACCACCAGACCTCGCATATTCAACTATAATATTAAAAGCGGAGCTTTTATTTTAACTACGATATAGGCTGGAGCCTATGCCGAACTTGGGTAGTATTAGTAAGTAAATAAACACCGAATGAAGAAAACCCGATGCAAATCAAAGCATCGGGTTTTCAATGAAAAGACAGCTCTAATACTACAACTGCAAAGTGCCAATAAACTGACTGTTTGAGTTGGTAAAATTGGAATTGTCCGAAAAGTAAAGCCAGCAATGAATGCTTTCGAGAGCAAATCTCTTGCAGCAATTGCAGCATATAGAATTTTCTTTTTTTTGAATAAGTTCGGTTCGGATGTAAATTGAAAAAATACAAAATCAAAATTATCAATTTCGTCTAATGATAACGGTTGGTAATTAGAACCTTTTAAAGCAACCATAATGATTCATATAAACTATTGACTACGCTTAATAAAAATGTTGTCTCGCCCTCCAACCTTAAAATTTGAGTTCTAAACTCATCAAGCTTTTCAAACCAAGCAAAGTTATTGCGACTAACAAAGAAAACAAGTGATTTATTGCTCTTAAAGTCAGTGGTCTATAAAAGTTGTACACTTGTACCTTGCACTAAATTTAAGGTAACGGAAATCCCATCCTTTTAAGTACTATTTCACTTCTTTGGGGATTCAATAAAAAATGCTCATTCATAATAAACTGCTACTTTATATGGAAATTTTGCCATCACTAATGAAAATTCAAATAGCCATAATGTTGCAGATTACTTGATAACACAATATTGCTCACAATCTTATCCTGTCATTCGGTAAATGTATATTCATTTTGAAACTTGACAATCATTTTAAATTTCAAATAACATAGCAATTTTGTTGTTAATCAGCTAGTCTTGGTTGGATGAATCCTATTCAAATATCATGATCAATTGCAACATAAGGAAAAAAAATACTACATTTGTATTTAAAGAACCATTTATTTGAATGCTATAATAAGACAAATGTTCATATAAAGTTAAATCCTTCAAACAATCTTCTAAGCTTAGATATAGCTTTATTTGTTTGTAATTGAAATAGATAGAACATATTTTCGTGATTAAATAGAAGGTCATAAACCAGAATTTTAAAATTTCAAATGTCAATCCGGAGAATAAACGAAGAAGTAATATCAATGATTTCAAAAGGTGAAGAAAAAGCATTTTCTTTACTATACGATTGTTATTACACTTATTTAAATACTGTTGCGCTTTGCTATATCTATAATAGGGATGTGGCCAACGAAATAGTAAATGATGTGTTTATTAATGTTTGGCATAAGCGAAATACCTTACGTTATCCTATTCACTCCTACCTAATTCAGTCTGTCAAAAATGGTTGTTTAAATTATATTCGTTCTCAGAAAACAAGTGAAAGGGTATTAGATGAACATAAAAAACAATTACTAGATTTTCAGGAAGAGTATATTTTATCAAATCCAACGCCTTTGCAATATGTGGAAACACAGGAAATTGAAAAGGAAGTGCTAAAAGCAATTACAAAGTTACCTGAAAAATGCAGAAATATTTTTGAACAATATTTATTTCTGGGTAAAGCACCAGAGGAAATAGCCATCGAGAATTTTATAACAGTTAGTACCGTTAGAGTGCAAATAAAAAATGCGATGGATAAATTAAAACTATCACTCAATCATCTTATTTGTTTATTGCCATTAATATTTTTCAAATAGTCACTTTTAGATTAGGTTGAATTTTTTATACTGACTCACAACTACAATATGCTTAGCGAAAAAAAGAAATTTGAAGATTTAATGATTGATTATTTTTCGGGGACAATTTCCGAAAGTGACCAACAGCTACTTACGAATCTTATAAACTCAAATAATGATTTCAAAGCACAGTTTGATGAAATGACTAAGCTACGTGCTGTTTCGTTTATTCCGAAAATTGAATCCGGAAAACAAACAAATTACAACCGTTTGATTCAACAAATCAACGAGGAATCATCAATGGCAGTTTCTCATTCATGGACCTATTACTTTAGACGAATTGCGGCGGTAATTACTTTGGTATTATCTGTCTCCATTGCTTCATTTTATTTATATAAAGATATTACAGCCCCGAAAGAATCAACAATCTGTTACGAGACCATTGCGCCTATTGGCTCTCAAACAAAAATTATCCTCCCCGACAGCACTGTGGTTTGGCTCAATTCGGGCTCTTCATTAAAATACAGCCAGACTTTCGACAAAAAAGACAGACAGGTTTCACTTTCTGGTGAAGGTTATTTTGAAGTAACAAAGAATAAGGAAAAACCATTCTTTGTCCATACAGGTTCTCTGGATGTGAAAGTCACGGGTACGGTATTTAATGTAAAATCTTATAAAGAAGATAAAAATATTGAAGTAAATTTGTTGGAAGGTGTTGTGAGTGTTACATTTCCCGAAAAAACAAATTCAGGTTCATACACAATGAAGCCAAACGAAAAAATAGTTTTTAATAAAATTTTAAAAACGATAGAGTTGTCAGAAACTGATGCTTCTCGCTCAGCTTTGTGGACAACCGGTAAACTTTGCTTTGTTGATGTAACAATCGAGGAAATCTCTAAAGATTTGGAACGAAAATTTCATGTAAAAATTCAAATTAAAAACGAAAAAATTAAAAATGAACTTTTTTCTGGTAGCTTAAACTTGAATCTTTCACTCAAGGAACTTCTTACTTACTTAGATGTCGATAAAAAATTCAAGGTGATTCAGGTGGGAGATACCATTAATATATCAAGTAAATAATTTTAGTTTCTGTTTTGTTGTCCTTTTTATTCATTTGAAAATAAATGAAAATATTTTCGTAATAGCCTAAATGTTTTCTTGTCGAAATGTGTATATAGTTATAGAGAGCAGCTAAAGCGATCTGACCAAATCTAATGCAAGACAAGAATAATCAATTTGAATACCTAATGATCAATCATTTGTCGGGGAATATTTCCGACAAAGAAGAACGTGTATTATTAGACATTCTCAATTCCGACCCACAATATAAACTTCTATACAGCGAAATGGCTAAGACAAGAGCTATTTCATTTACTCCTGAGATTGAATCTCAAAAAACCTCCAACTACCAAATCCTGTTAAATAAAATAAATCAAGGTTTGTTATTCAATAACCGACCCAATTTCTTTACTCAATTTGCAAGAATTGCCGCCATTATCATTTTTATTATTTCCACTTCAATTTCTACCTATTATTTAGTTCAGCAATTTAGTACTTCCAATAAACAACTGATGAGTTACGAAACAATTGTACCTCATGGGTCACAAACAAAAATCATTTTGCCAGATGGCACTGAAGTTTGGTTAAATTCAGGATCAAAGCTCAAATATGATAACTCGTATGGAAATAAAAACCGTACGGTTCATTTGACAGGAGAAGGATATTTTAAAGTAAAAAAAAATGCGAACGCTCCATTTTTTGTGTATTTGAACAGAATTCAGGTCAAAGTGCTGGGTACAGTCTTTAATGCAAGATCGTATGTCGATGAATCAACTGTTGAAGTAAATTTACTCGAAGGGAAGATTGACATCTGTAAAGATAATGGAGTTAAAACCATTGCAAGTTTACTTCCTGACGAAAATCTGATATTTGATAAAAAAAGTGGCGAAGTTCAATCTTATAAGGTTGATGCTAGTAGGTCATCACTATGGACTACAGGAAGATTATGTTTTGTGGATGCTTCGCTTGCAGATATAGCAAAGGATTTAGAACGCAAATTTGATGTTCATATTAATATTAACTCAAAACAAATAAAGGAAGAATTATTTTCGGGCAGCTTAGATTTAAACCAACAACTCGAAAAAATTCTTGATTACATAGATGTCGACAAAAAGTACAATAAAATATATAACGGAAAAACAATTACCATTACTAACCATTAATAATACATTTGAATATGAAATAAAAGATACTCAGAATGCAAAAAAAATCTACACAATAATACTTAATTTCTATAAACAAAAAAATCCAAAAATGGAAAAAAGAAAAACAAAACAGAAATGCCACTTCATCTTTCAACGAAGGTCATTTCGCCAACCAATGCTATTATGTATGCTATTTGCATCATTGTTTTTTTCAACAGTGATTGCTCAAGATCAAAAAATTAGCATTAAGCAAACCAACAAACAATTGAGTGAGGTTTTAAATGAGATTGAATCAAAAACTGGGTTTTCCTTTCTGGTTAGAAGCAATGATGTTAATTTAAAACAAACCGTTTCAATTGACGTGACAAATAAAAGTGTAAAAGATATTCTTCAAACACTATTTAAAGATACGGGCATAAACTATGAGTTAAACGGCAAAAGTGTGTCAATATTTATCCCACAAAAATCAACGAACAAATCAAGTTCAATTAACCTTTCAGGAACGGTTAATGATGAAAAGGGTCAACCAATCATTGGGTCTACAATAAAGATTCTAGGTACTACAAAAGGAACTATCAGTGATGCAAATGGTAAATTCAGTCTGGAAGCACCCTCTGATGCTAAAATTGAAGTATCGTATGTTGGTTATATAACAGTACAAAAAGAAATTAATGGAAAACAAAGCATGAATATTGTTTTGTCAGAAAACGTAAACGAATTAGACCAAGTAGTTGTAATTGGATATGGTACAATCAAGAAAAAGGACTTAACCGGTTCTGTATCATCTGTAAAAATGTCGGATATTAAGCAAGGAACACCTTCAAATTTTGTATCCAACTTACAAGGTCGTTTGGCTGGTGTAGAAGTAAGAAACAATAGTTCAGTTCCAGGTGCTGGCGTTTCAATAACAGTACGTGGAATAAATTCTATTAATGGAGGGAATAACCCTCTTTATGTTATTGATGGGCAGCCAATTAATGACAATACTGGAACTACCCATATCTCAAGTGCTTATGGGGGTCGTGAAAGTGTGAGCGATTTAAGTGCTATTAATCCAAACGATATAGAAACAATTGACGTGCTCAAAGATGCATCTGCAACAGCTATTTATGGAGCTCGCGGTGCTAGTGGAGTAATTTTAATTACCACAAAATCAGGTAAGTTAGGTAAACCTGTAACTGAATTTAATGCAAATTTAGGCTTTGCCAAACCAGCAAAACAATATGAATTAAATGACGCTGTGGGTTTTATCGCTATGAATAATGCTGCATTAGCAGGATCTAATCGTCCCCTGTATTTTAAAGGTGATTTGGTGACCCCAATGTACAATACGAATTGGCAATCAGAGATTTTCAGGGATTTAGCTCCCACTAAGGATTTCAATTTAGCATTCAGAGGTGGAAACGAAAGATTATTGTATAATATTTCTGCTAATTATTTTGAGCAAGAAGGAATGGTAAAAAATTCTGATTATACGAGATTCTCTTTGAAGACTAAATTAGAAAATCAGGTAAGTACATGGTTAAAATTAGGAGTAAACATGACAGGTACCCACAGAGTTTCGAATGAAAAGTCAAATGGTATTATTGGAGCTGCTTATGGCGCATATCCTATTTTCCCAGTTCTGTTAAACAATATTTATGTAGATCGTCCAAACAGTCAGTATTACGATTTATATAACGATGCGACTACAGGTACAAGTTGGGGAGTTTCAGCTTTGGATAATTCAAGCAATCCGATGGCATCTATTAACCTCGCTTCCGATGTGTCTACCGTGAATCGTTTTTTTGGAAATACTTTTGCTGAAATTACATTATTACCTGGGCTGAAGTTTAAAACAATGCTTGGTATTGATATGGATGATTCACGTTATCAGATGTATAATAAAACAAATGGTTACAATACAGTGGGTGTAGGTTTTGTTGCATATAGTAATGTGATGGATTGGATAAATGAAAATACTTTGTCTTATGTAAAATCATTTAACAAACATTCAATAAACGCCGTAATTGGACAAACTGCCGAGCGTTATCGTACAGATAATGCATCACTTAGAGCTGAGTATTTGAATGACAATACCGGATTTTATACCTTTAGTGGAGATAAATATCAGGATTTAGCACGAGGTAAAAACGTAGGTGGAAATCAATGGTCTATGGCTTCGTTTTTAGGTAGGATAAATTATAGTTTTGATAGCAAATACCTTTTAACGGTGTCAATGCGTGCGGATGGATCCTCCCGTTTTGGAGCTAATAATAAATGGGGTTATTTCCCAGCTGCATCAGGAGCATGGGTAATGAGTGAAGAATCATTTATGAAATCAATCAAAACTATTTCAAGCCTAAAATTCCGTGCAGGTTACGGTATTACCGGTAGTCAAGAGATTGGATTATATAATTCATTAGCTACTTTGGGCGAAAGAAACGGGGTTTTAAATAACATAAAGGCTTGGGGCGTTGTTCCAGACAGAATTCCAAATCCTGATTTATCATGGGAAAAAACAAGACAATTGAATGTTGGTTTTGATTTGGGATTATTTCAAAATAGAATCTCATTAAATACCGATTTTTATGTGAAGAATACAACAGATTTGCTTTATAATCTTCCTATACCGTTGACATCGGGTTATAGTTCAATCACTAAAAACGTGGGTGCTGTTAGTAATAACGGTTACGAAATAACACTTACAACTAGAAATATTTCTAAAAAAGACTTTAATTGGACAACTAACTTTATTTTCTCTCAGAACTTTAATAAAGTAGTAAAATTAAGAGATGGATTAACTGAAGTAATTAACGGTGGATCTTTGTTGAGAGTGGGTGAGCCATTGGGAACCATTTATGGATACAAAACCGATGGATTATTTAGCGTTGGTGATCCATTGCTTACTCAACAATTAGGAGCATTTCCAGGTGATCGTAAATATGTTGACCTTGCAGGTACACCCATTAATAATCCAGATGGAACCAAAACTGCAACAGCACCTGATGGCAAAATTAATGATTATGATCGTACAATTATAGGTTATTCATTTCCGAAATTTATTGCAAGTATCTCTAATAGCATTTCATACAAAAGTATTGAATGTAACTTCTTGTTTCAGGGGTCTTATGGCAACAAAACCATTAACTGGGATAAAACTTGGTTAGAAGGAGTTGGCGGTAAAGGCAATGTTGGAAAAGTGGCATTGAATTATTGGACACCTGATAATCAAAACACCAATATTGAACGACCTACACAGAGCAGAAGTAATAATTACGGAGGTGGAAATAACGACTATTACATGGAAGATGCATCCTATATTAGACTTCGTAACTTACAGATTGGATATAGCCTACCAGCAAAAATTGCATCAAAATTAAGTATGAGCAATTTGAAATTTTCGGTTGCTATCGACAATTTGATAACAATTACGAAATACACTGGTCTGGATCCTGATTCATATAGCAATTATCCAATTCCTAGGACATTATCTATTGGAATTAATGCAACCTTATAAATAATCTAATTTAAAAATAAATAATATGAAAATAAAGATATTGTTAATAGCACTAACTACTGTTCTATTATACTCCTGCTCCGATTTTTTACAGGAGCAAACGATGGGTGTAAAAACTACTGCAAATTTTTATACTACGAACGATGACTTAGAAAAAGCAGTAAATGCTTGTTATGCTGATATGAATCAATTGTATAGAGATCATGAATCAGGCTCCCTATTTAGACTTCTTGAGATAAGATTACCATATATGACTTTTGGGGATTTATCTACTGAAAGAAGTACTCAGGAATCGTTAAGTAAGTTTATTTACACACCAACCGATGGTATGATTAACACTACTTGGCGTCGGATTTATCAAGGGATTGAGGCCTGTAACGTGTTTATTGAGAAGGTAGAAGGCAAAAAAGCAAATTTTACGGATGCCATGCAAACACGAACACTGGGCGAAGCATATTTTATGCGTGGAATGTACAAATATACTTTGGTACGAAATTTTGGTTCAGCTCCACTTCCATTAAAGGCAACCGCAGGTGTAAACGATGTATATTTAGCAAAATCATCCATTGATGATATGTATACATCCCTAATTAAAGATTTCAGAACAGCATGTGGAGAAGAAAATCCAGTAATTAAATTGTCGGTAACAAATGCAGCTGCAGATGGCGGTCGAATTATTCTTGGTGGAGGATTTTGTGCTTTGGCGGATGCTTATTTGACCCGTAAAGACTGGACAAATGCGGCTAAATATGCACAGAAAGTTATAGATGAGCCTAAATATGGATTAGAAACTAAAATTGAATCACTTTATCTTTTTGAGTATAAATATAAAACAAAAGAAATTCTGTACGAAATTAGCTTCAACAATCATATTGATCCTGGCCAACGCTTACATCATTCTAGCTGTCCATATTTGAAATTTTCCGGAACAGGTAAAAAAGTGCACGGTACTGAATCGTATGTGGCTAAACCAGTAGTAATTTCGTGGTACGAAGCTGGCGATTTACGTAAAGCTTGGACATTCCCAACTTCATTTCTTTATGGTGATGATATTATTGATGGAACTACTACAACGTTGAATAAAATCAGCCCATTGAATAAAGTAAACCCAACATTAAAGTATTATTTTATTTGTAAATGGAGAACAACTGGTCAAGCTGAGGCTCCTTGGTCATGGGATGCCAGCAATACAAGTGTTTATAAATACTCAGATGCACTACTTATAAAAGCCGAAGCATTGAATGAAATTAGTGGACCAACACCAGATGCATATAGTGCTATAAACTTGCTCAGAAAACGCAACTTTGGTGTAACTGATAATTCGAAAGACTTAGCCGGTTTATCGAAAGATGATTTCAGATTAACAATTTACAAAGAGCGAAAATTGGAATATTTCTTTGAAGGAAAAGGCTGGTATGATTTGATCCGCACCACTCCTGATTTATCAACAGTTGGGATTCCTGAAGTGAAACGGTATATGCCAATTCCTCAGTCTGAAATTGATATAAATAAATTGTTAACTCAAAACGTTTGGGAATAATTTAGCAGAATGTAATCCGAAAGATTCTGCTTAGAATCTTCGGATTACATTTATTAAAAGCTCAAATCCTCAATTTTTAGGTGTAATTATTTTCCGATATTAACTGAATCATTTTAGGAAAAATAATTTTATATTTTGCGTATGCGGTTTTTTCGCAAAAATAGTAGACATAGCTATTCGTATGCCTAAAAAATGATATTATTACTGAGTTTGTGATTCAAGTTTCAGATAAGCAGCTGTTTATAGTCTCTTAATAAAAGTTATAAAGACATAGTGAATGGTGGAGTTATTCAATTTGTTTTGAATAATCAACCTGAAAAAAAACAGAGCAATTGAGAAAGACGACAAGCCATTTTCGCTTACAATTCAATAAATTCAATAAAACTATTTGACGATGACACGCTATTTATTTACATATTTTATAATTCTTGCAGCCTGCAGTTTTCAAACCGTAACTACACAGAATGTACAAGCCTTGAAGTCGCCAAATGCTAAGCTATGTATCACTCTAAGTTTTGACAAAGAAGGTGAACTTAGCTATAATTTATCAGTTAACAATAAACTTTTCATCAATCATTCAACGCTTGGATTTGAAAATGGGAATGAAGTGATTCCTTCAAAAGAATGGGTGATAAATGAAGTCAGTCGTACTTCGATAAGTTCTGATTGGAAACCCATTTGGGGAAAAAGAACAATTGTAAAAGAGGAATACAATGAAATGATTTTCAGTTTTACTTCAATACACAAATACAAGTTGAGTAGTTTGAGTTTACAGGTTCGTGCATATAACGATGGTGTAGCTTTTAGATACCTTATTCCAGATACTGAAAAGAAAGATATGACTGCCACTGCCGAGTTGACAAAATTCAATTTTGCAGGCGACTATACTGCCTGGTTTTATAATTTTGAACATCATAATATCGGACCTGAGAAATTAAGTTGGAGTAGTGGACAAAGAATGCCTGTAATGACCATTGAAGCAGATAAAAAAACATACCTTGCAATTCATGAAGCCGATTTGGAAATGGGTGAACCTTTGATTTTACGATCGGAAAGAGGTAGCACGAGCTTTTCAGTTGCATCTGCGTTAACAAAACTAACTGCTGGCTATCATACGGCTTGGAGAACAATAATGTATGGCGAAACGGTAGGTGCTTTAGTTGACTCACACTTGCTTGAATTACTTAATCCAGAACCAAAAAGTGATTTTTCGTGGGTAAAGCCTGGTGTTGCTGTTTGGGATTGGAGAATTGACGGAGCCGTAGTTGATGATTTTAAATACTCGATGAATTATCCATCGTGGGTAAGAATGGTTGATTTTGCGGCTGAAAATAATATCAAACATCTAATATTGGATGCCAACTGGTATGGTCCTGAACACGAGACCGATTCTGATCCAATAAATGGAGATAAGGCGAATGATGTTCAGAAGATTATTCAATATGCCAACGAAAAAAATATCGGAGTATGGTTATATCTAAACGATGTTGGGGGTAGAAAATTCCCTATTGAAAAAACATTGAAACAATATAGCGATTGGGGCGCAGCAGGTATTAAATATGGATTTATGCAAGGTTCGCCTGCCGAAAAAAATAGTTGGACTCGCAAAATCACAGAAATTTGTGCTCAAAATAAATTGTTATGCAATTTTCATGATGGCCCTGTTCATCCTTATGGTCAAATGCGAACCTTCCCTAATGCTTTGACGCGAGAATATTGTCAGGCACAGCTTGATGCGCATCGCGTTTTTCAGCCTAAAACGTTTCTTACTTCGGTTTTTGTAAATATGATAGCAGGACCCATTGATATGAACAATGGTATGTTCGACCTCAGGCAGGGAAATACAACAAGGGTTGATGAGAACCAACCAGTACCTTCAACTCTGGTTTCGGAAGCAGCCCGTACACTCATTGTCTTCTCGGGAGCAACTGTTATACCCGATATACCGGAATACTATCGTAAGTATCCCGATTTACTTCGATTTATTGCATCGCAAAAAATGCCCTGGAAGGAAAGTAAAACATTGGATGGCAAAATAGGAGAATATATTGTAATGGCTCGCAAGTCAGCAGATGATGTATGGTTAATAGCTGCTGCAACTAACGAAATAGGGCGCAAGTTAACAGTTTCTCTACAGTTTTTGGAAGCTGGTTCTTATGATGTAACTATTATTCAAGATGCTGAAAATGGTCACTATCTTACCAATAGAGAAACACTTAAAGTTCAAAACATAAAACTCACATCAACAAACAAAATAAATTTAAAATTAGCCCCAGGAGGTGGTGCATGTGTAGTATTGAAAAAAAAATAATGTAATGTCAATTAAAATGTCTCACTAATTTTTAATAATAATAATTCAATAAATTTTTTACTTAAAAATCAAAAAAAATGAAAACAAATCGTCTTCTTTTAGTAGTACTTGCTTTTGTGGGTATGAATGTAATCAATGTAAGCGGTATGACAAATGCCGAACGAAAACTCGAAGGACCAACTGTTAGTTCAGCTCCAGATTCAGGTAATCCAACTCAAAATGCATTTGATGGTAACTTCTCTACTTTCTTCGAAAGTACAGTAGGAACCGGTGGTTGGCTTGGATTAGACTTAGGTTCACCAATTGTAGTGTCTACTGTAAAACTGGCCCCTCGTAAAGATCAGGGAGGTCGTATTAATAGTGCCAAAATTCAGGGAGCAAGTAAGGCAGATTTTAGCGATGCTGTTGACTTGTTTATTGCTGCTGATCCTGCTGGTTATTTAGCTGATCAACTTTCAGTTATTCCTATTGTGAACGCTGCAGCTTACAGATATGTACGTTTACTGACACCCGGACAGTGGAGTTTCTGTAATATCGCTGAATTAGAATTTTGGACGAATGCAGCTTTAGTATCGCCAACAGCATTATCAATTACTTCGAGTGCAACAACTTACCAAGTAGATGCTGTTGCACAATTATCGGCTGTTTTTGTTCCTGCAAACACATCAAATCAAAAAGTTACATGGATCTCAAGCGATGATAAAATTGCTAAAGTTTCAGCGTTGGGCGAAGTTACTTGTGTAGGTGAAGGTACAGCCATTATTTATGCTACCAGTGTGGCAGATGCTGATATTCTTAACTTTATTGAAGTTAAAGTAGATCCATCGGCGGAAACTGCAGTTAAATTAACAGGTGCAATTGTCGGTACAGTGGGTTCGTACGGCAACGTTCCTGAGACAACAGTTACTGCTGCATTCGATGGTGATTTAAGTACATTTTTTGATCCACCAACCAATGCGAACAACTGGGTTGGGTTAGATTTTGGTGTTACGAATACTAAACCTATTACGAAACTGAAGATTGCTCCTCGCTCTGACCGACCTGATCGTATACAAGGAGCTTGTATTATTGGTTTTAATGCAATTGATGCGCTGAATAAACCAATAAATCCAGATACCTTATATACTTTCCCAGCAGCAATTACTTCAGGAAAACTTACAACTGTTCTAATAAATGTAACGAAAAAAGTATTTCGTTATGGTGCTTTCTCTAGAGATGATTGGGGTGGTGGTAATCCAGCTGAACTTTCTTTCTGGTTTGATGCTTCAACAGGCGTAAAGAACACTTTAGCTGGTAATGTTTCTGTATATCCAAATCCGTTAACTAATGGTAATGCTGTAGTTAAACTTAGCGGTTTCGAAAATGAACGCAATATTACACTCAAATTAATTGACATGAATGGTAAAGAAGTTATGTCAAAAAGAGTAACTGATAGTAATAATATCACTATTAACCGCAATGGATTAGCAAGTGGACTGTACTGTATATCAATTTCTACTGATAATGGAGTTAAAAACTTCAAATTGTCAGTGAAATAATTTCTTTGTCTATACCGAATCGAAACTACGATTCGGTATAGACTTTTTTTAATATACCTTTTATTAATACACTTAAAAAAGCAACTTTATGAAAACAAAACAACTTTTATTGGTGCTGATTGCACTTTTCAGTTTGAGTTTAAATGCTATTCAAACTAAAATTCTTTTTCTTACAGACCCGACAAAACTGAATGGTGCTGTACAAGCAGAACAATGTTATGTGGATTCATTAATAGCGCATGGTTATGCTGTTACTACTGATTACACCACCCCATTCAATCTTAGTTCATGGGGAACTTACGATTTAATCATTGTTGGTAGAACTTGTTCAAGTGGAAATTTCACCGACGTAGCTGCTTGGGCTAATTTGGCAAAACCGGTAATTACAATTAACCCTTTTATACTTCGGACGGATCGGTTGAAATTTTTAAATAAAAGCTCTGCTGATATGAAGCAACTTGCTACAGCCGATGCCATTACGAAAGTGGTAGTTGCTGATGTAGCTGATAATGCATTTGCAGGTATATCGCTTCCATCGCAAAAAATGAATATGTACACCGGAGTTTACGAATATTACGATTTGCTATATTCAGACTGGACTTCAACTAACAATGGAAAATTATTGGCTTACCTCACTGGCGATGTTACCAATCCAAACTCGGAAGGGAAAATAATTGCTGCTCGCTGGAAACCTTATGTTGAGACATACCCAGGGTCTGGTAACATACCAGTTGCATATCGGTCATTTATCAGTTTTGGTATGATAGGTGCAGTTGTAAACTTTGCAAATTATACAGCCGAATCTATGAAAGTATTGTTAAATGAAGTTTCGTATTTAACTACCCCTGATGCATTCAATGAGATCAAACTCACAGGAACACTTATTGGTACGTTGACTGCTGAAAATGCAAGTCCAGCCACAAATGCATTTGATGGTAATTTTAGTACATTTTTCGATTGTAAAACCGGAACCGGCGGTTGGCTTGGATATGATTTAGGAACTCCTCGTACAGTTTCAACTGTGAAAGTAGCACCACGTGCCGATCAAAGAGGTCGTATGAATGGTTCTAAAATTCAAGGAGCTAATGTTGCCGATTTTAGTGATGCTGTTGATTTAGTTACTATTGCTGGCGATGCCAATTTACCAGCCAATATAATGACTGTATATCCAATTAATAGTACAACCGCATACAGATATATTCGTTATTATGCACCCGGCACTTGGAGTTTTTGTAATATCGCCGAATTACAATTCTATACTCGTTCAGCAAATATCGCATTAACCGGACTTTCATTGTCACCAAATACTGGAAGTGTTACTGTAGATTTAGAATTGGCTTTAGCACCTACATTTACTCCAAACGACGCAACTAACAAAGTAATAGCTTGGACATCTGATAATACAGCAGTAGCAACAGTAAATAGCTTAGGTGTGGTTTTAGGGAAAACTCCCGGAACAGCTGTTATTACTGGTGTAAGCAACGATGGTAGCTTTAGCATTAGTACTACAATAACCGTAAATGCAGTAATTGAAGATGGCACTAAACTAACTGGTGGAATGATTATTGGATATAATCTTGCACAAGCGGCATTGGTTTTTGATGGTGACAAAACCACTTTTGCCGAAACTTGGGTGAATGGTACTCCAGGCGCTGGTGGATGGTATGGAATGGACTTTGTTATTACACGTCTTGTAAACAAAATAAAAATTTGTCCACGTAGCGGATGGGCTGGTCGTTTGGGTAATGGAAGAGTAGAAGCCTCCACTGATGCAGCATTTACGAGTCCAGTTTTGTTGTATGCAACGCCTAATAATTTACTCGATACTAAACTAACCACTGTTTTAATCCCCGAAAACACAACCAAATACAGATATTTTAGGTATTTAGCTGGCGACGGTAGCTGGGGCAATATAGCTGAGTTAGAGTTTTGGAGTATTCCAAATGTTCCAACTGGCATATCTACACTATCCACTACCAATTTAGCTGTCTATCCCAATCCATTGGTTTCGGGTTCAGCCACGGTTACTTTGAGCGGTTACGAAAACGAACGAAATGTAAAACTTCGGGTTATCGACATGAACGGAAAAGAGATTATGTCTCAAAATATTAACAGTAAATCAATTACTATCAATCGTGCTGCTTTATCAAGTGGTTTGTATTGTATCTCAGTTTCGAGTGACAATGGTGTAAAGAACTATAAATTGTCAGTGAAATAATCTTTCTTCATACTATGCCGACTTTTTTCAAAGTCGGCATAGTATTCTGTTTTCTATCTTTTTTGCACAGATACTTTAAAATGTATATAGAATGAAAAAAAATAACTTTCTACTTATTGCACTTATGATTTGCTCTTTTGTGGCAGCACAAACGGAGGTAATAATGAACGTAGGTACAATCAAACGCCAAACACTTACAGGAAAAGGGGCAAGCATTACCGATCATGTAAGTGATATACCTGAGGCGCAACGTCAAATAATGTCGGATATGACTTTTAAAGATTTTCACATGAATACTTTGCGTTTGTGGAAAAAAAGTTATGCAAGCATGAATGCTGATTATGTGAATAATAAAGTGATGAGATTTGCCATGGAAGCCGGCGTTACAAACTTCTTACTTGCTCCCGGAAGTGGAACTAATCCTCCAAGCAATATGACAGTATATGCCAATGATATAGCTAATCTTATCAAACAAATTAAAGACAATTCAGGGTATCAAATTAATGTAACGGGAATTGCAAATGAGCCAGACTTTTGGACAGCTGCCAATGTAGGCGATGCCATTATTAAAATTCGTGCAGCATTAGATGCAAACGGAAATTCTGCTGTGAAAATCATTGCTCCCGAGTCATCAAATGCAGATGATCATTGGTTAGGTATTGTCAAAGATGTAAAAAATAACAACCCAACCGCTTGGAGTAAATTAGATGGTATTGCATCACATTCGTATAACATGTGTGCTAACGAAAGTTGGGCACAGACAGCTTTGTCAAATAATAAAGAATATTGGATGTCGGAATCGGCCAATGATGGCACGGATTCGGAAACGAATGATGGTGAAGGCGCTACTTTAGCCGGAAGATTTATTAATGATATGAATCACGGTGTGAATAACTGGATTTATTTCATCGCTTATTCGAGCGATATGAATAATAATTTGACCAAACTTTTGACATGGGATGCATCAAAAAATAAAATATTTATTCCGGCTAAGTACTATTTCATGAAGCACGTTTACAATTCATTTGAAGTTGGTTCTGAATTTAGAAAGGTATTAGCAAATGGAAACAAGGAAATGGATCAAACCTATAACAATAAATCTCCTTACAATGCTTCTGCGGCAATTAATCCCGATGGAAGTTGGAGTTTGGTAGCTGTAAATGGCACTGGCATTCAGGGCTTTGCTGAGCAACCGTACATATTCACATTTGATGTACCAGAATTGCGAAGTGCTGGTAACTTGGTATTTAAAGTTACACGTACACATTTGGGTATGAATGTTGAAGCAGATGGTACAGCAACTATGGTAGATGGTAGAATATCTATAGTTGTAGGAAAGAAAGAAGTTGTAACTTTACGAAGTAATACAAATATCCCACCTCCTCAAATTATACCAACAACATCTATAACTCTTTCTCCAAAAACATTAAGTATTACAACCAACAGTACCGAAATATTGATGGTAAACTACTTACCTCTCGAATCAAACGATCACGGTGTGAATTGGTCATCGTCGAATACAAGTGTAGCTGTTGTAGATGCTTATGGACAAGTAACTTCTGGCGTCAATACAGGCACAGCAACCATTACTGCAACGCTAAAAGCCAATGGAACTATAATAGCTACTGCCGAAATTGCAGTTACACAACCCGTTGTTGCACCTTCGCGATTGGTAGTTGGTAAAACAACTAAATCGGTTGTAATTGATGGACTTGGCAATGATGAAGCTTGGGCAAGTGAGCCTTTTAACGATATAGCTGTAATTTTTAATGGAGAAGCTTCTGGATTCCCAACGCCTGAAGATTTGACAGCCAAATTTAAAGCTACGCACGATGCCACCAAATTATATTTCTTTTTTGATGTAATTGATGACAAAGTAACGCAAGATCCTTCATTGCACTGGGCTGGTGATAAGGTGGAAATTTACATGGGATTACCTGGGGCTTTACCCGCTGGTGGAGCTGCAGCAACTCATGGTCGCCAATTTGCATACAAAGCAATAGCCGATAGAACAGCTGTAGGACAAGATGGTAGTGATAATTATACGGGTGGTTCGAGTTTATCTACCAATGGTATAAGCTATGGTTTTGTACGCGCTGCAACTGGTTATACTATGGAAGTATCTATCGAAAAGGCAATTGCATTAGAGAACGTACTCGATAATGCCGAATTCATATTTGACATTTGCATTGCTGATAATGATGAACTTGGATCAGCAAAGCGCTATCGCAAATCGTGGAAAAACGATGGTAAAGTGGGCGAGTGTTGGAGTAATATGACAGGAGCCGGAAGAATTGTTCTAAGCTCATCTCCTACAGCACTTAAAAATACTTATGCAGATATTTCAGCATTTACAGCACACAATAATCTGATTATCAATTCTAATGAAATTGCGAATGTAAATGTGTTTGATATTGCTGGAAGATTAGTTATTAATGTCAGTAATTCTAATAACATAAATATAGCTTCTTTACATTCAGGAGTTTATACTGCTAGAATTGTTAAGTTGAATGGTGAAGTGTCAGTTTATAGGTTTGTAAAATAAATAGGTGTATGTTTAGTTAAATTGCTATTATTTTATAAAGAGAATTACATAGCAAATAAGTATTGTTCGCTATGTAATCTCTTTATTTTTTGATTAATCTAATCTAATCTAATATAAATTTAAATTGCAATTATCATGAAAAAGTATGTATTTCTTATTTATTTTTCGTTAATCGGAATTTTGGGCTTAGCACAAACAGAGGTTGTTATGAACGTGGGTTCCACAGCTCGTCAAGAACTTAAAGGAGTTGGAGCAAGTCTTACCGATCACATTACCACTATTCCTGATGCAACACGCAAAACCATGTCGGATATGGTCTTTAAAGACATGAACATGAATATTTTGCGTATGTGGAGGGAGGATGATGCCAATTTTTATACCAATTTCGTAAACAGCAATGCAATTTCTTATGCGCAACAAGGAGGGGTAACAACCCTATTGCTTGCACCTGGCAGTGGAGTAAATCCTCCCAGTGATATGACAGCTTATGCTAACGATATTGCCAATTTCACGAATAAACTGAAAACTGAAAAAGGCATTCAGTTAAATGTAACAGGAGTTGCTAACGAACCAGATAATTGGACATCTGCAAATATTGCAGATGCTATCACAAAGATTCGTACGGCATTAAATGCAAATGGTAATAGTACAATGAAAATAGTAGCTCCTGAATCATCAAATTGTGATGATCATTGGTATGATATCATGGTAGGAGTAAAAAATAGTTATGGTTCTGCATGGAACACCCTGAATGGTATTGCTTCACATTCTTACAATATGTGTGCTACTGAAAAATGGGCACAATTTGCGTTCACCAACAATAAAGAATACTGGATGACAGAAGCTTCAGCTAATGGGTTGGATTCACCAACCAATGACAATGAAGCAACAAGTTTAACTGGTCGTTTCCTTAATGATATGAATCATGGAGTATCCAATTGGATTTATTTTATTGCTTATTCAAGTGATACAAATGATTCTTTGACAAAATTTATGGTGTACGATACTTCAACCGGTCAGATTATAGTATTCTGTAAATACTACTATATGAAACAACTTTTTACGACCTTTAAAAAGGGAGCAATATTCCGTCATGTTTTGGCAAATGGATCTGGTGAAATGAATCAAACAGATAGTTATAAATCACCTTACAATGCTGCAGCTGCGAAAAATCCGGATGGAAGCTGGAATCTTTCGGGTGTAAATGGTACAGGAATACAAGGGTATACTGCACAATCATATAAATTTACATTTGATGTTTCTGAATTAACAGGCGCGGGCAATGTACCTTTTACTGTTTTAAGAACGAACGTTACGAAGAAAATTGTTAATGAAGGTACAGTTACAATGGTTAATGGTCGTGTTTCAATAGTGGTAGGACCAAAAGAAGTGGTCACATTAATATCTGGGACAACCGCCGAAAGTAAGCTTAATGGAAATATTATCGGAACAGGTGGCTCGGGTACAGGTGGTGCTACTATGGATAAAGTTTTTGATGGCAATTTTACAACATTTTACGATGCCGTTCCTGCTAATGGAGCTTGGGTGGGACTTGATTTAGGATCAGCCAAAGTAATATCCAAAGTAAAATTTGCTCCAAGAGTATCATGGGCAAGCAGAATGAATGGTGGTAAAATTCAAGGTTCAAACGTAGCTGACTTTGGAACTTCAACTGATTTATATTCAATTACATCAAACCCTGTAGAAAACACACTTTCAGTTGGCACAGTAACAAATAATTCAGCTTTTAGATATGTACGTTATTTATCACCTAACGGTGGGTATTGTAATATTTCTGAATTAGAATTTTGGAGTGGCACCACTTCGATTGCTGTTACCGGTGTTTCTTTGGCTCCTACAAGTGTATCGGTAATTGTTGGCGCAACAGCAACTTTAACAGCAACTGTTGCACCAAGCAATGCAACCAATAAAACAGTGAGTTGGTCGAGCAATAATACTTCGGTAGCCACTGTTAATTCAAGTGGTGTTGTTACTGGAATAGCGGCTGGTTTAGCAACTATTACCGTTACCACACAAGATGGAAGTAAAACTGCAACATGTGCTGTAACTATAACCTCCCTTGAAAGTAAGCTAACTGGTACTACTATTGGCACTGGTGGTTCGGGTACTTCAGGTGCTACTATGGATAAAGTTTTTGATGGCAATTTTACAACATTTTACGATGCCGTTCCTGCTAATGGAGCTTGGGTGGGTCTTGATTTAGGATCAGCCAAAGTAATATCCAAGGTTAAATTTGCGCCAAGAGCATCATGGGCGAGCAGAATGAATGGTGGAATATTCCAAGGTTCAAATGTTTCTAACTTTGGAACTTCAGTCAATTTATATACAATTGCATCAAACCCTGTTGAAAATACACTGACGGTTGGCACCGTATCTAATTCTACAGCATTTAGATATGTTCGATATTTATCGCCTAACAACGGTTATTGCAATATTTCTGAATTAGAATTTTGGGGAAATTCTGGAGCTCAAAATGCCCCTAAATTATCAACTTCTACTATAACCATAAAAGACTCTGAAGGCATGAATGCTACCGTGTATCCCAATCCGTTAGTTATGGGCGATATAAGTATTAAATTGACAGGCTATGAGAATGAACGAACTGTATCGATTCTTATGTGTGATTTAGTAGGGAAAGTAGTTTTTATGAAAAATTTAAGACAGGAGGACTTAACAAATCAACCTTTTATTATTCAACGTTCTGGTCTTAAAAGTGGAGTATATTCTATCAGTGTTGTTGCTAATGGATGCATTAAAAATTTGCGATTAGTAATACAATAATTATATAAATCTACCGAATTGTAAAAGGTTCGGTAGATTTTTAAAGACAACTTGACTCATTCATTTCTAATTTAGTAAGAGTGATGATAATATTAAAAATATGAAAAAAATTAACTCACTATTTATTTTTCTACTTTTTGCTTATTGTTTATCGGCACAAACCGAGGTGATAATGAATGTAGGCATTACTAAACGTCAGGAATTTAAGGGTTCAGGTGCAAGCTTAACCGATCACATTGATCTGATTCCCGAAGGAGCAAGAAAAGTAATGTCAGCCATGACATTCAAAGATTTCAATATGAACACGCTACGAATGTGGAACTGGGGCGGTAATACATTCGATAATCAATATGTAGCCACAAGAGCTATAGAATTTGCAACCAAAGATGGTGTTACCAATTTGTTATTAGGACCTGGAAATGGCATCAATGCACCAGCTGATATGACGGCTTATGCAAATGGTATTGCTCTTCGTATTAAAAACCTGAAAGATGCCACCGGTTTTTTGATTAATGTAACAGGTGTGGCTAATGAACCAGACAATTGGACAAGTGCACACTTAGGCGATGGTATTTCGAAAATTCGTACGGCATTAGATGCAAATGGATTGTCAATGGTTAAAATTGTAGGTCCAGAATCGTCAAATTGCGATGATCATTGGTATAACATCATGGTTGGGGTTAAAAACACAAACCCAACAGCGTGGGGCAAATTAGATTATATTGCTTCGCACTCCTATAATATGTGCGCCACCGAAAAATGGGCACAATTCTCTTTTAGTAATAACAAAGATTATTGGATGACCGAATCGGCAAATGATGGAGTGGATTCGGAAACTAATGACAATGAGGCAACCAGCTTAGCTGCTCGGTTTATAAATGATATGAATCATGGTGTAGTTAATTGGGTTTATTTTATTGCCTACTCAAGCGATATGGGTAATACGATGACAAAACTATTATCGTATGACGCAGTAACTGGTAAAATATTTATGCCATGTAAGTATTTTTATATGAAACAAGTGTATACTACTTTTAAAAGCGGTTCTGTGTTTCGCAAAGTATTGGCAAACGGTACAGGCGAAATGGATCAAACATATAACAACAAATCCCCTTACAATGCAGCAGTGGCTCAAAATACCGACGGCACATGGAGCATAGCTGTTATAAACGGTACTGGTATTCAAGGTTTTTCTGCCACACCCTACAAATTTACCTTCAATATGCCCGAATTAGCTTCTGCAGTAGCTATAGATTTTAAGGTGCTTAGAACTAATTTGACACGAAAAATGGTTGATGATGGGATTGTTACTATGACAAATGGTAAATTATCCATTGTAATTAATGCAAAAGAAGTGGTTACGCTTACTACTGGCAATATTCAGCCTCATATTCCAATTACCAGTTTCAGCATAGATCCTCAGTTAATTAATTTGGGACTTAGAGCTTCCTTGACTTTAACACCAACGATTACGCCTGCGAATGCTACTATTAAAGGAATAATTTGGAAGTCGAGCAACAGTGGTTTCGTAAAGGTGGACGATTCGGGTGTAATCACTGCCATGGTGCCAGGAACTGCTACTATAACTGCTACAACGGCTGAGGGTTCGAAAGTGGCAACTTGTACTGTAAACGTGCGTTTAGAAAACAAACTAAACGGTACGTGGAGTAGTAGTGGTGCAAGTGCTGAAGCTAACGATGAAAGTAAAGTATTCGATGCTGATTTTACTACGTATTTTAATTCAACGATGGCAGATAATGCTTGGGTTGGAGTTGATTTTGGAGCTGAACGTACCATTTCTACAGTAAAAATGTCACCCCGAATTGGCTTTGCCGACAGAATGATAGGTGGCAAAATCCAAGCTTCAAATACTCCCGATTTTAGTAATCCAACCGATTTATTGACTGTAAACAAATTATTGACAGAAAACATTCAAAATATTTTCATTAACACTGATAATACAGCATTCCGATATGTGCGCTACCTATCGCCTGTGGGAGGTTTTGGTAATGTCTCAGAATTGCAATTTTGGACTGATCCCAAAACGGCATTAATTACACCTACTGATTTAGAATTTGAAGTTTTCCCAAATCCAATAATAAACGGAAATGTAACCGTAAAACTCGGGGATTTTAAAAATGAGCAAAATGTTCAAATCCGAATTATTGACATCAATGGAAAAGACATTTTACTCAGGAAATTGAATTCTCAAGATTTGAATAATGAATCGATTACTATCAACCGTTCAAATTTTATAAGTGGCATCTACCAAGTTTCCATTTCTACCGATAAAGGATCTAAAACCTTGAAATTGATAGTAAAATAAAACTAAAAAAATCTGCCTGGAATTTCATTCTTGGTAGATTTTTCAAACTATAACTCCAAAATGAAAAAATATAAATCACTTATTTTATTTTTGCTAATAAGTTATTCTGTTTTTGCTCAAACAGAGATAATTCTTAATGTTAGTTCTGAAAAACGACAAACCCTAGAAGGCTATGGTGCGAGTATAACCGACCATGTTGATAATATTCCAGAATCAACACGGAAAATAATGTCCGATATGGTATTTAAGGACATGAATTTGACCACCCTTCGAATGTGGAAATGGAATGATGCCGAATTCTGGAGACATTATGTGGATAGTAAAGTAATTGAATTTGCAAAACAAGGCGGCGTCAACACCTTATTACTTGCTCCAGGTGGAAAAAACCCACCAAAAGATATGAATACGTATGTTGATGATATTTCAAAATTAACAAACAGACTGAAAAATGAAGCTGGATTTCAGATCAATGTAACAGGATTAGCCAATGAGCCTGACACATGGACGGCTGAAGATATTGCATCTGGATTAGTGAAAATGCGTGAATCGTTAAATGCGTCAGGAAATCAATCGGTCAAGATTGTTGCTCCTGAATCTTCCAATTGCGATGACCATTGGTACAATATTATGATTGACGTAAAAGATAAATATCCCACGGCTTGGAATAAAGTTGATTATATAGCTTCCCATTCATACGGTATGTCGGCATTAGAAAATTGGGCACAATTGTCGTTTGACAGTAAAAAAAACTATTGGATGACTGAGGCAAGTAGTAACGGCTTAGATAGTGAAACCAATGATAATGAGGCTGCCAGCATTGCTTCCCGGTTTTTGAACGACATGAACCATGGAGTAACCAATTGGATTTATTTCATTGCATACTCCAGTGACACCGAAGATTCAATGACAAAATTCGTGGTGTATGATATTCCATCAAATAAAATAATTGTATTCTGTAAATACTACTACATGAAGCAGTTGTTTACTACCTTTCACAAAGGTGCCATTTTCCGAAAGGTGTTGGCAAATAAAAATAACGAAATGAACCAAACCTATAAAAGTAAATCACCCTACAATGCGGCAGTTGCTCAAAATGCCGATGGAAGTTGGAGTTTATCCGTTGTAAATGGTACTGGTATTCATGATATTAACCCACTACCCTATAAGTTTACATTTAATGTACCTGAATTGGCAAAATACGCTAATTTGAAATTTACAGTTTTAAGAACCAATGTAACTAAGAAAATTGTGAATGAAGGCAAACTTATTATGAAAAAGGGTCGTATTTCAATCACCGTCAATCCTAAAGAATTAGTAACATTAACCACAATTAAATAATCTATTTGAAGAAGAAAACACGTTTATTTGAATATTACGTTGTTTTTTTTATTTCAATGCAAATCTTGGATGCTGAAATTCAGCTATGTCAAAACCTTAAGTAAACTAATCTGGATCGGTTTTAAGTATTTAAATTTTAATAAATTGTAACTCTGTAAGTAAAAAGAATAATTTTTAAGATGAAAAAAAAATCCCATATTTCTGCTCTGCTTTTAATTGCCATATTGTCATTTTCATGTGTAAGCAAATCAACAGCACTTTTCGTTGACAATTTTGAAAATGATACTAATCCATACGGTTGGTCTTTGGTCAAAGATTCAGGTGCAACAGGCTCATTCGGTTTTGAGAAAATTGGAAATAATACTGTAGCTAAATTAAATTACGATATAAGTAATGGCGGTAGTTGGGTGGGAGCACAAAAAAGTATTCAGATTGTCCCGAAAAATGCAAAAGGGTTGCGGTTACAAATTAAATGTTCAGCCACTTCTACAGCTTGGATATTTCTGACCGACTCAACAGGGAGATGTTTCAGACATAGATTATCGCGATCGCTTTCAGATTTAGATGAGATGAATTGGTTTAATATCACCTTGGCATTCAGCACAACGCCGGATTCTATAACAGGTGGCGTGTTTACACCTACCATACAAACTGGACTAAAAAAAATTACAGTTGCCATCGAACCACGTGTCAGTAACATGTTTGGTAGAGACAAATGGATACCGCAACCAAAAGGCGAAATGTGGTTCGACAATATTGAATGGATAACCGATTTTGATGAGACATTGCATTTAATAACCAATGAAAAAGATACAATCAGTTCAACAGCATTGTGGAATAAAACCGGAGTGTGTACTCATTTTGAACATGGCGACTTAAATAAACCAGATTTAATTACATCGTTAGGTTTTAAATGTATAAGGGGGGATCTAGCATGGGGATCTGTTGAAACAAAAAAGGGTCAGTTCAATTACAGTTATTTTGACAGTATTGTAAAGGTCGCTGAAAATAATAAACTGAGAACCTTGTTCATTTTGTGTTATGGAAACAAGCTTTATGCAAAAAATACTTCGGATGGCTTAGTTTCGACCGAACAAATAACAGCATTTGCACACTATTGTGCTACTACTGTCAGGCATTTCAAGGGAAAGGATGTTGATTTTGAAATCTGGAACGAACCAAATCATCCTTGGTTCTGGCTTCCAAAGCCAGATGCTATTGATTTCTCAAAATTATTACGAGTTTCTATTGATTCGATAAAAAGTGCAAATCCAAAAGTTACCCTTATTTCGGCTGGAACAGCTGGCATTGATTGGGGATTTATCAATACACTTGGAGAAAACAAATCGCTTACGGGCTTAGATGGTATCGGTGTTCATCCTTATGTTGATGGGAGTCCCGAAAGTATTTCTGAAGATTTAATTTGTCTTCGCCATTTGCTAAAAAAATACTTTAAAAAAGTACCAAAAGAATGGTCTACTGAATGTGGTGCAATTAGTTCAAAATACGGAAACGGACTTTCTGATTCTGCTCAATTTTGTCAAGCGCGTTTGGATGTGCGTACCATTCTTGCCAACTGGATGGTGGGTTTTGCATATACCTATAAGTACGAATTTTTCTGCAAAGGTGATTCTGTCGATCACCAAGACAATTATGGAATTATTGGGTTTGACATGAAGCCAAGACCATCATACCACGCTATAAGTACACTTCAATTGTTGACTGAAAATCGTTTATTGCTTGGAAGAATCAAAACTCAAAATACGGGAGCTTACGCACTACAATTTAAGGGTAAAAATGATAATTTATTGGTGCTATGGACAAGTGCAGGAAAGTTAGTGAAGGATGAAGCTGGTTATACAACACGTTTTATTTTACCTAAAAAACCAATCTGTATTTATAACTATTTGGGTAGAAAAATTCCAATACCTGATAAAATTAAAGGTCAATGGATACTTGAAGCCGGTGGCGAAGTTATATATGCTGTTTTACCTGATTGAAATCTATAATCTATCAATTTTATGAATGCAAAGTTATTTTATGCCTTATTATTCAGCTTACTAACTATAGTTGTTCTTTCAGCTAAAGTTAATGAAAAAAGCCCGGCATTATATGTTAATCCTTTTATTGGTAATGCCGATAATGGCCATACTTTTCCAGGTGCTGCAATGCCATTTGGGCTGGTGCAAGCAAGTCCCGAAACTGAAAATGTAGGTTGGCGATACTGTTCAGGTTATAATTATGTCGATTCTACCATTATTGGATTTGCTCAGACGCACCTTAACGGAACTGGTTGCCCGGATTTGGGCGATATTTTGATTTTTCCTTTTAGCGGCAATAGTAATAGAAATATATTTAAAAGTGCTTTCGATAAAAAATCTCAAAAAGCCACTCCGGGTTATTATACTGTAAATCTTACCGATGCAAAAACAAAGGTTGAACTTACTGCTTCAGCCCATACAGCAATGCATCGTTACACTTTTAGAGATTCGGGTGCTTATTTGTTGCTCGATTTACAAAGTGGCTTGTCGTGGGACGAATCTCAGCTTCACAATCGTGTGCTTTCAGCCGAAACAAGTTTCGAAAGTAATACTATTATTTCAGGTAGCCACAACGTAAATGTGTGGGTAAACCGCAATTTGTTTTATGTCATAGAATTTAATAAACCATACCAGATTGTTAGAGAATTACCCGCTTTAAAAGGTGAAAAAGCGAAAAGATTAATCCTGAAATTTGATTTAAAAAAGGGGGAACAACTCTTGACAAAAATTGCAATTTCGACAGTGAGTGTTGATGGTGCAAAAAATAATTTAAAAGCAGAAAACCCTACTTGGGATTTCAATTTAATCAGACAAAAAGCACTTGCCGAATGGAATAAACTGCTATCACGAGTAGAAGTACAGGGAACTATTGATCAAAAAGTGAGTTTTTACACTTCGCTTTACCATTTGTATTTGCAACCCTCAAATATAGCAGATACGGATGGTAGATATCGGGGTGCAGACAATGTAGTTGTAACTTCTGCCTCAAAGAATTATTATTCAACATTCTCACTTTGGGATACTTACAGGGCAGCTCATCCATTATATACAATACTAATACCAGAAAAAGTAGATGACATGGTTAATTCTATGTTTGCACATTTCAATGCGGTAGGTGTATTGCCCATTTGGACACTTTGGGGAACGGAAAATAACTGTATGATAGGCAATCACTCCATCCCAGTAATTGTAGATGCTTACCTCAAAGGATTTAGAGGTTTCGATGCTGAAAAGTTATACGAAGCTATTAAATCGACTCTGACAAAATCATACGAGAAATCGAATTGGGAAATTTACAATAAATATGGTTATTATCCTTTTGATTTGATAAAAGAAGAATCTATATCGAGAACTTTAGAAACTTGTATGGATGATTTTGCAGCTGCACAAATGGCAAAAGCACTTGGGAAAACGGATGATTATTTATTTTTTGCAAAAAGAGCAAATAACTACAAAAATGTTTTTGATAGCACTAATAATTTGATGCGTGGAAAGGATTCCAATGGAAAATGGCGCAATCCATTTGATGTTTTGGTGCTCTCACATGCCGGAACAGCTGGTGGAGATTACACCGAAGGCAATGCATGGCAATATACTTGGCATGTTCAGCAAGATATTGTGGGATTGGCAAATTTGTTTGGTGGGAAAAATTTAATGACGGAAAAATTAGATTCGCTTTTCAAGCTTGAACCAGTAATAAAAAGTAGCGGCTTTTCGGGTGATGTGAGCGGATTAATTGGTCAATATGCACATGGAAACGAACCAAGTCACCATGTCCCTTACATTTTCACTTTGTTAGGTAAACCTGCACGAACACAAGAATTAGTTAGGGAAATTAACAACAAATTTTATCTAAACAAACCTGATGGTTTATGTGGCAACGATGATTGTGGTCAAATGTCGGCGTGGTATATTTTTACCGCTATGGGTTTCTATCCAGTGAATCCAGTTGGTGGTGAATATGTTTTTGGTGCTCCACAATTGCCTAAAATCAGCTTAAGTCTACCTAACTCAAAGTCTTTTGTGATTGAGGCCAAAAACTTATCTGAAGCGAATAAATATGTTCAACGTATATTTTTGAATGGGAACGTATATTCGAAAACTACAATTTTGCACAAAGATATAATGAAAGGTGGTTCATTGCTTTTTGTGATGGGAAACAAACCTGTGGAATGATTTAAACAATAGAAAATACTTAAAAAATTCTTTATAAATTTAATGATTAAAATAATGAATCGATTTATCAAACAGCTCTTTTTTAATGTTATGTTTTTGACAGTAATTGTTTCGACACAGGCGCAAACATCGAATCAAAAAATTGTTACAAAGCTTGATAATGGAAATTACCTGCAAATTCAGGTTTGCGATGTCAATATTTTTCGTGTCCGCCTAGAATCCAAAAATGAATTTAGCGAAAGTCTAATGGAACGGTATGGTATTCTTAAAACCGATTGGGAGATTATCAGTCCAAAAACCATTAGTTCAAGTACGAGTGTAGAAGTACAAAGTGGAACTTATTCATTAATAATAAATAAGAAAACGGGTGAGTTAACTGTAAAAGATAAAAACAATAAAATTCAATTAAATAAGATTAATCTTCTTGATGGTACTAACGAAGTTAGTAAAAACTTAGGGATATCATTGGATAAATATTTTGGCAAAGCCAAGAGAGGTGGTGGAATCATAGGAGATGTTGATTACACGGGTAAACAGACTGAATTTGAAGAAGTTGGCGAAACTAAAAATAGTAGTGTATATAGCATTTCGCTAAAAGCTGATGAAAGGTTCTATGGTGGTGGGAATACAAGTCGTACGAACATACAACACAGAGGTACAGCATTGCGTATGTGGGCTACCTATCAAAAGACCGAGATTCCATCGCCATTTTTAATGAGTTCAGATGGTTGGGGAATTTTCAACAACACGACAGCCAAAAATTATTTTGATGTGGGTCGCTTCGATAATGATAAACTACTGATATATAACACTGATGGATCTGTTGATTTTTATTTAATGTTTGGTAATTCAATGCCAAGTGTTTTAAAATCGTTTATTACAATTACCGGAAAACCATACTTGCTACCTAAGTGGGCTTATGGATTGGCTTTTGGCGGTAATACCATGCAAAATCAATTCGACGTGCTGGATGATGCGGTACGTTTTCGCGAAGAAAAAATACCTGTTGATATATTTTGGATTGAGCCTCAGTGGATGGCTAAATACTACGATTATTCAACCAAAAAACGTTGGAATCAAAATTCATTTATGGGCGAACCCTCGTGGAACGAACCGTATTATCCCAAAGAAGAAGGCAATACTCTTTTTGTTTCAAAACTTCATAATTTAGGCTTTAAGTTAGCATTGTGGCTTTGTATCGATCACGATTTGTCCATCGAAGAGGAAGATCATATTGCAATAAAAGAAGGCAAAAAACCCTCGGGACAGGAACATTGGTTCGACCATTTAACAAAATTTATGGATAACGGTGTGGATGGATTTAAGTTAGACCCAGGACGTACGCTCGATGAGCATCCCGATAGAGTTTATTTTAATGGGCAAACCGACAAAACCATGCATAATTTATCGCAGGTATTATTGCCAAAACAAATGTATAATACCTTTAGGGAACACAAAGGAATACGCTCATTTCACCATTATTGCGGTGGATATGCGGGTGCGCAGCATTGGTCAGCTTCGACAAGTGGCGATAATGGTGGCGGGAAAAATGCTTTATTTGACCAATTAAACCTGGGATTAAGTGGTTTTTTAAATACTTCGGCCGATGTGTTAGAAGGTGTTGAAGATAACAAAGCCGGATTGCACCTTGGTTTTTTGCTGCCGTGGGTTCAAATTAATAGTTGGTACAGCATGCATCAACCATGGTATATGAAACCTATCGAAAAAGAAACTTTCCGTTATTATGCACAGCTTCGAAATGCGCTTTTTCCCTACATTTACTCTGCTGCTATCGAAGGCAGTGAAACTGGTATGCCTATTTTACGTGCCATGCCGCTGATGTTTCCCAACGACCGAAAGGTGGACAATATCATCTATCAATATATGTTTGGACAAAATTTATTGGTGAATGTATTCAGCGATTCTATTTATCTGCCCGAAGGTAACTGGGTAAACTTTTGGAATGGTCAAAAAATGAAAGGCGGCAATGTCGTTCATGCTAAGATACCCGATAACAGAGGTGGACTTATTTTTGTAAAATCAGGTTCGATAACTCCTTTTCAGTTGCCCACACAATATATTGGGGAAAAAACGCTCGACACACTATTGTTAAAAGTATTTCCGGAAAATAAATGCGAATATACTTTATACGAGGACGATGGAGTATCGTTTGAATACGAAACCGGAAAAAGGGCATCAACACTATTTGAATGCGAACAAACAGGCAAAAGTACACTAATAACAATACATCCCACAAGGGGCAATTATAAGGGCAAGCCATCGTCGCGCACTTATATTTTTGAAGTGGTATTAGCGGAAAAGCCAAAAAAAATAAGCGTGAATGGAGCTAAAACAAACCTGTGGAAATTTGAAGATGGAATAATGAAAATATCAGTAAATCAAGATAATACAAGTACAAAACAAACAATAGTAATATTATGAAAAAAATAATTTTATTCGCAATTAGTATCATGTTTAGCTTTCAATTGTTTTCACAGGATGTGTATCAACAACGTGAAGATCGTACTAAATGGTTTCGCGATGCAAGGTTCGGAATGTTTATCCATTGGGGTGTGTATGCTATACCTGCACGTGGTGAATGGGTACAAACGAATGAACATATTTCGGCAGAAAACTATCAAAAATATGTCGATGCATTTAATCCCACCGAATACAATCCTCGCGAATGGGCTCGTGCTGCTAAAAAAGCGGGAATGAAATATGCCATTATGACTGCAAAACACCACGATGGTTTTTGTATGTTCGATAGCAAATATACCGATTATAAATCAGTGAATTCGCCAGCTGGCAGAGATTTGATACGTGAATTTGTTGATGCGTTTCGTGCCGAAGGACTTAAAGTGGGATTTTATTATTCGCTTATCGACTGGCATCATCCTGATTATCCAAACGTTGGAAATCATCCCATGAATGGTAATAAAGAATATTCAAAAAAGAAGTTCAATTGGGATAATTACACCACTTATATGCAAAATCAGGTGAGTGAATTGCTTACCAACTATGGAAAAATTGATGTAATGTGGTTTGATTATTCATGGGCCGAATACTCTGGAGAGAAATGGAAAGCGACTGAATTGGTAAGAATGGTGAAGAAATTACAACCCGAAATAATTTTAGATAATCGTTTAGGAGGAAATATTGAATTGGCAAAACCAGAAGAGTATGCTGGTGACTTTGAAGGCCCAGAACAAATAATACCTGCGCATCCAATTCTAGATCAATTGGGGCGTAATGTGCCTTGGGAAGCCTGTATCACTTTAAATAATGATTGGGGTTATAGTGCTGACAATCATTACAAAACTGACAAAGATGTGATTAGAGCCCTTGTAAATGTTGTGAGCAAAAATGGGAATCTACTACTCAATGTTGGTCCCGATGCCAAAGGAAGAATTCCTAAAAAATCGCTCGATGTTTTGTCTAAAGTAGGTGAATGGATGGACATAAATAGTGAAAGTATATATGGTTGTGGTTCTGCACCTCTTTCAAAACCCGAATGGGGAAGATTTACGATGAAAGGCGATACCCTTTTTGCACACATAACTGATTCAAATATGGGTCAATACTATATGCCTGGTATGAAAGGGAAAATTTGCAATGGAAAAATGTTGAGTGATGATCGCGAGATGTTTATCGGTACATACTGGAATGGTAAAAGGTCATACATCGACGAAAACGATGTGTTTTTCAATTTGGGACCTTCATCAAATGGTACTTATCAGTTGGATGATGAAATTGATACGGTGGTAAAATTCAAACTTTCGGACACCAAAAAATAAATTTATGAATGTCGTTTTTTTTCTTAAGCTTTCGTGTACTACGAAGATTATACACCGGTTAACTTTAGTTCGAAAATATAAACAACCACCATGGCACATGAATTGGCACTGTCAGTAATCTTCGAGTCGGGCTGGCAAGGAATTTCCGACACGCCTGAAGCCTTGCTGAATTCGGTGGCAAAACCATTTTAACCCAACTAACTTCGACATGGGACGAAACCCGTCTTCTTGCTGGCTACCCTGGTGAATACTGTTGTATGGCCCGTAGAAAAGGGAACACCTGGTTTATTGCCGGAATCAACGCAGGTAAAGCCCGAAAAGTTTCATTGAAGTTGCCAAATATAAAAGGCGGTAATATTCATGTTTATACCGATTTGAAGAACGACTTGAATCGTTTGGGAATAATTAATTGTAAAATAATTGAAACCAAACCTTTAGAAATCACCATGCAAGAAAACGGTGGCTTTGCTTTTGTGGTAAAAATGTAAATTCACTAAATTAATTTTTAGTATTACGATGTTAAGCCAGATTGTGTTTTGAAAGGATAATGAGAAAATTATTTTTTTATTTTTCGAAACATAAAACTAAAATTGAAAACATTTAATTAAATAAATAACGGACTTGATAGCATATCTCAAATTGATGTGGTCAGGTATTAAAAAAAGAACAAAAATGCGAAAAACATTATTTTTATTGATTATTACCTTGTTGTTAAATAACAATTTAGTCAGTTCACAAAACAAGTACATGCCTACTTGGGAGTCAATTGATAGCAGGCCTATCCCTGGTTGGTTCCAAAATGCAAAATTTGGAATTTTTATACATTGGGGTGTTTACAGTGTGCCTGCCTGGGCACCGGTAAACGTTCCTAAAGGTGATGGTGCGCAGCGATATGCTGAACATTATTGGAACAAAGTTCAAAGTGGAAATCAGTACTTTAAAGCATACCATGATAGTGTATATGGCAAGAATTTCAAGTATCAAGACTTTGCAACACAATTCAAAGCAACCAATTTCGACCCGAATATTTGGGCTGATTTGTTTAAAAATGCTGGAGCAAAATATGTGGTGCTTACTTCAAAACATCACGATGGTTTTACACTTTGGCCAAGTGCACAAAGTGTAAATTGGAATTCGGTCGATATTGGTGCACATCGCGATTTATGTGGTGAGTTGTCAAAAGAGGTGAAAAGAAAAGGTATGCGAATGGGTTTTTATTATTCATTGTTGGAGTGGTATCATCCCTATATGTATAGTAATACAGAAAAATATGTCGACGAACACATGATTCCTCAGATGAAAGATTTGGTAACCCGCTATAAACCTGATATGTTGTGGACTGATGGTGAATGGGATTTTCCATCTGAAAAATATAAGAGTGTCGATTTTCTGGCGTGGTTGTATAACGAGTCTGAAGTTAAAGAAAGTATTGTGGTAAACGACCGTTGGGGAAAAGAAACCCGAAGCAAGCATGGTGGATTTTATACTACCGAATACGATGAAGTGCTTCAAGGCACATCACTTACAACACATTCACGACCTTGGGAAGAATGTCGTGGAATAGGTAATTCATTTGGTTATAACAAAATGGAAAACTTGGAAGATTACAGTACTTCTGAACAACTCATCCACATGTTAATTAAAAAAGTATCTACTGGAGGAAATTTATTACTTAACATAGGGCCAACTTCCGATGGGCTTATTCCAGTAGTAATGCAACAACGGTTGACCGATATTGGTAATTGGCTTAAAATAAACGGGGAGGCTATTTATGATACGAGAATTTGGAATAAAGCACCCAGAGTTAATAATGAAAGCAATTTATTTTTTACTACAAAGGGTAACGATTTATATTTAATTGTCACTGGTTGGAATAGCAAACAACTCGTTATTGAAGGAGTGAATAGTTGCGAATCAGTAAAAATGTTGGGTCTAGATGAGAAAATAAAGTACAATGTTTCTGGTGGAAGACTTTTCATCACTCCACCGGCTGTTACTCCTAATAACAATCCAAGTGAATATGCATGGGTATATAAAATTAAAAATAGCGTAGGTATAAAGTCTCCTAAAATATTGAAAAAATTAGTATGGTCCGACGAGTTTAATTATAAAGGTTTGCCTGATTCAACAAAATGGGTTTGTGAAGAGGGGATGGTTCGGAATGACGAAAAGCAATATTACACCAAAAACAGATTAGAAAATGCACGTGTTGAAAATGGAAACTTAATTATTACCGCTCGAAAAGAAAATTACAGAGAAGGTAAATATACATCGGCCTGTCTTAATACACAGGGAAAACATGAGTTTACAAGAGGTAGAATCGAAGTTCGTGCTCAAATACCACATGGTGTTGGCGTTTGGCCTGCAATCTGGACATTGGGAACAGAATTTAGTAATTCTAACGGAAAATGGCCAGCCTGTGGTGAAATAGATATCATGGAGTTTGTCGGTTTTGATCCGAATAAAATCCATGCCAATGTTCACACACGTGATTATAACTGGACCAAAGGAAATCCACGTGGTGGAACTTTTAATGTTGAAAATCCATCTGCAGGTTTTCATATTTATGCTGTAGATTGGTACAAGGATCGCATGGATTTCTTTTTCGATGACAAACTTTATTTTACATGTAATCGGAAAAACGAGGGAGTCGGCGAATGGCCTTTTGATTCTCCACAATTTTTACTCATTAACCTTGCAATTGGGGGTTCTTGGGGTGGTCAGAAAGGTATTGATGACAAAATCTTCCCTATGGAATATAAAGTGGATTATGTGAGAATGTATTCGCTCGACTAATTAAATGTTGTAGAGGTATTTTCTCTGTATTGTAGATGTCAATTTATCACGAACAAAGTATATAAAAAATACAGTATGAAATCTATTTATTGCATGATTCTGATTCTAATAATCAGTGCCTACGATATAAAATCACAGGAGTTTTTCCCAAAAGAAAAACTAATGGAAACAGGTGTGTATTACTATCCTGAAAATTGGTCTCCAACACAATGGAATAGAGATTTGGCAAATATTGCAGCACGTGGCTACGAGTTTACACATTTTGCAGAATTTAGTTGGGCAATGCTCGAACCTACTGAAGGAAAGTACGACTTCAAATGGCTTGATGCAGCTCTGGAGTTAGCTCACAAACATGGTTTAAAGGTTATTATGTGCACACCATCACCTACGCCACCGGCTTGGTTAACACAAAAATATCCCGAAGTGCTTTTGGTGAAAGATAATGGCGTAAAAGCATCGCATGGAACAAGACAGCAATGCTCTTGGTCAAGTCCAAAATACCGACAATTAGTATCTAAAATTGTACTTGAAATGGCAAAACATTATGGAAACGATAGGCGTATTTGGGGTTGGCAAATTGATAATGAACCATCGCACTATGGAGTGATTGATTATGGTCCTTCGGTAGAAAAGAATTTTCGAGTTTGGCTTAAAAACAAATACGGCTCAATCGATAAATTAAACAAAACATGGGGTGGCACATTTTGGAGTGGAATGTACAATAATTTCAATCAAATAGAATTACCTAATCCTTTGCGTCTTATTAGCAGCCCAGCAAGCCCACATTCCATACTCGATTTTAAAAGGTTTTCTGCTGATGAATGTGCCAGTTTTGTTTCAATGCAAAATGTAATTCTAAAAAAGTATGTTGACAAAAGCCAGTTTGTTACTACTAATTTTATGTATGAACACGATCCGGTTGATCCATGGCGTAATAAAGATTTAGATTTCATTTCGTACACTGCTTATCCGGTTTCAGGGTTTAGTACTGGTTCTGGAACCAATGGTTTTCGTATGGGCGATTGGTGGAAAATATCATGGGCAAATGATTATTTCAGATCGTGTAACGGCATTACAGGTGTTATGGAGTTGCAGCCTGGTCAAGTAAATTGGGGAAATTCTACTTCATTGCTACTTCCTGGTACGCCTACGGCTTACTTATGGAATGCATTTGTAGGAAATCTGAAATTTGCATGTGCATATCGTTTTCGACAACCTCTAAATGGAGCAGAACAATACTATACTGGTATGGTTGGTCCGGATGGAGTGACCGATACTCCAGGTGGACTGGAATGGATTCAGTTTATTAAGGATATGAAAAAAGTACGTGAACTATATGAACCTGATGCAAAAAATCCATCAGATTATGAATTACGTAGAGTAGGATTTATGTTTAGTCTTGATAATCTATGGGATCAACAAATTCAAGCTCAAAATATAAAATGGAGTTATTTGCAACATCAGTATAAATTATATGCCAATTTAAAATCATTGAATTGTCCTGTTGATTTTCTGGATTCTGTGAGCGATTTTTCTAAATACAAAGTTATTGTGGCGCCGAGTTATCAGCTCGTTTCTGATAAATTATGCCAAGAATGGGAAAAATATGTTTTAGATGGAGGTCATCTAGTACTTACTGTTCGTAGTGGACAAAAGGATGTCAATGGTAATTTATATGAAGCAAAATGGGCGGCTAAAATTAGTAAATTGATAGGAGGGTCTGTTGATAAATATGATAACTTACCTGAAAATATTTTTGGGACTGTAGAGTTGCAAAACGAGAAATTTAAGTGGAACAATTGGGCAGATATAATTTCGCCAATGCCGGAAACGGAAGTTTGGGCTAGTTATTCCGATCAGTTTTATAAAGGTAAAGCTGCGGTGACAAATCATAAATTAGGAAAAGGAACAGTCACGTTTATAGGTGTAAGCACCGAAAATGGCATTATGGAACGAAATGTTATGAAATTATTATTTCAAAAAAATGAAATTCCATTTGTTGAATTACCACAAGGGATGGTTGTTGATTACCGCGATGGTTTTGGCGTGGCTATTAACTACAGTAGTGAATCAGCTAAAATACCGTCAACAACTATCAAAAAACTTATTATTGGTTCTGAAAATCTTGAGCCTGCCGGCATTGCAGTTTGGAAGTATTAAGTGCAAATATCTTAGATAACAAATTTACAATAGAAAATCTCAATGCTTGAATAAATAGATTATGAAAAGTAAATTCAAATTGTTAAAAGCTATACTCTTTTTACTTATTTTTCATAGGCAAACTACTTATTCCCAGACTACTATAACTGTCGGATCAAAACCAGCTCAAACCTTTCAAGGGACTGGTTTTAATACGCTTAATTATGGTGATTGGGATTTATGGATAAATTCCAGCGAATCTGATAAGCGATATTTTATGTCGAAATTTATTACTGAAAGTAAATTTACGATTGTACGTCCATGGCCCGAAAATGATTTAAAATCAAAGTATTTCAGCAATAAACTGATTCCTTATATGGTTGATGCAGGTGTAAAATTCGTAGTTATTACTGGTGGCTTAAATGAAAATGACGGCGTTAGTAATCCGTGTACAAATGCTTTTGGTAGAGCTGCTTATTACTTTTCAAGAATTAAGTCTTTGGTGGACGCCGGATATAAAGTAACTCATTTTGATATTCGAAACAAAACCAATACTCGCCAATTCGCCAATTGTCGTATGGAGCCATCGGATGTGATTAATGCTATTACAACAGCACGAACACTTTTTGATAGTAACGGACTTAAGGATATAGGAATTATCGGACCAAGTACTGTCGAGTTCTTTCCAAAAAACCATATCGATGCAGCACATGTTGCGGCTTACGACTGTAAATTAGGTGACGATAGTTTGTATTATACCGCTATAAATAATAGTCCAGCGGCTATGGCGGCGCTAAAGGGTTTTAGTATGCAGGACTATGGTTTAGGAATCAGTACCTATATGCAAAATATCACTTTGGCGTCAGGCAAAGAATCGTGGGTTTCGTTGGCGGCTACTGACGATGCCGGGAACAACAATGCCAATTGGATGCTTCCAGCAATTTCAGCTGCACAATATCTGTCGGACGTAAACCATGGTGCAACGCATTTTACTCATTGGTCATCAGGGCAATTTATTCAAGATGGTACTCCTTCAAATCCGATATTTCAGGGTCGATTTTATGTTTTCAAAGCGTTGAATGAGATTTTTGATGTTGGTTCAGTTTTTAGAATCTCAACCAGCACACCCTATTTGTATAGTTCTGATATGCAATGGAAATATCTGAAAGAACCTGATATTATTTCGGCTACAACCAAAAATCTGGATGGGAGTTTTGGTATTGGTATTGTTAATCTAACTGGTTTGAATGCTGAGCACAGGTTTTTAAACTATTATTCAGCCAATGAAAAAACCATAGTTGTAACGCTAAATATACCTGAACTTGCAAATGTTCCGTTGCTTAGTCTAACAGTCTCGCGTATTCGGAGTGGTGAACAATTCATAACTACCTCAGAGCCAATAGTTATGATAAACGGAAAAGCCACTATCTCGGTGACAAGTATGGAGATAGTGGCGTTGCGGTCGCAAATTCCTTCTGGATTAAATAATAACATAGCTGACAATTTCAAAATTTATCCTATTCCAAGTAATGTTTATTTACAATTGAATCTGAAGGTAATTTTACTGTCAGCGTAATTGATATGTCAGGAAAAATTGCATATCAATCAAAAGGTTACGATAAATTGCCTGTAAATTTAACGCTTTCAAACGGTTTCTATATTGTTGAGGCTCGTAATGAAAATGGAGTTATTCATAGAACGAAAATCTGTATTCAACAATAAATATCTTAAAATAATTAATCTCATGAGATACATAGTAATCCTTTTATTTTGTGTTTTAATGCAAAACGCAACTGCTCAATTCAAAAATCCCGCAAAAGGGTTAAAAGTTTCAACTAACGGGCATTTACTTGAATATTCCGATGGTTCACCCTTTTTCTGGATGGGCGATACCGCATGGGAATTGTTTCATCGATTAGACGATAAGGAGACCGATTTTTATTTGTAAACACTTTCGAAACAAGGGTTTAATGTTATTCAGGCTGTTGCACTTGCCGAATTATTTGGCTTGACAGAGCCCAACAGAAATGGAGATTTGTCTTTGATAGACAAAAATCCTGAAAAACCGAACGAAGCATATTTCAAACATGTGGATTATGTGGTGAAAAAGGCCGCCAGTTTGGGAATATTTATCGCAATGCTTCCTGCCTGGGGAGACAAATGGAGTAGAATATGGGGCGTTGAGAAGGAAATATTCACATCTGAAAATGCCATGATTTATGGAAAATATATCGGCAACCGATATAAAAACCAATGGAATATCATTTGGGTATTAGGTGGCGACCGCAATCCCACAACCGAGGAGCATTATAAATTAATTCGAAACATGGCCAAGGGGATTAGTGAAGGTGACGCAGGAAAGCATCTGTTAACTTACCATCCAAGCGGAAGTATTTCGTCTTCGAGCTTTTTTCATAATGATAAATGGCTGGATTTTAACATGACTCAAAGTGGTCATGATGAACGTGGAGCGCCAAATTATTTATACACAACAAATAACTATATGCTCAACCCAGCAAAGCCATGTTTGGATGGAGAATGCCGGTATGAAGATATTCCTGTAAAATTTGGGCAAATGAAACTTGACGAAGCATATAAGAAAAATCCTTACGAAATGCCCGATTCTTTAACATCTTACGGTTATTATAACGATTATGATGTCCGTAGGGCTGCTTATGGTTCCGTTTTTTCAGGTGCTTGCGGGCATACTTATGGAAATGGAAGTATATGGTGTTTTTGGGACAAAGGTCGATTTGCCCCAATCGCAGTAAAATTTTCGTGGCAAAAGGCAATCTATAGTCCTGGTGCAGAAGACATGGGACATCTGCGTAAATTAATTGAAAAATTCGGAATTAATAATTTGCAGCCCGACAAAACTGCGATTCTTTATAACACGGATATTAGCGATAACTATGTAACAGCACTATGTGCAAAAGATGAATCTACAATTTTGGCCTATACTCCTATGGGCGAAAAATTCTATGTCTCGTTAAGCAAAGTTAAAGGCAATGATTTAAGTCTTAGTTGGTATAATCCACGCGATGGTAGCTATTCTGAAAAAACCCCTATTTCAACCAACAATTTAATATATGAAGCAGTGCCGCCTTCGAAAGGTGATGGGTGCGATTGGGTTCTAATTATTGAAAATAAATAAAAAAAGAGTTTCTTCTGAAAAGGATTCTTTGAACCCAAATGACACAAATAGAGCATATTTTCAAAATCAAATTCTTGCATTTTCTCTAAATTATGTGTTTGTTGTTTGCTTAAATTTACGACTTTCAGCATGTTTTGTGTTCTTCCACTTTTTGGAGTGGACTTTTAATTTAAGCGATCAAAATGAAAAAACTATATTTTTCTATTCTTTTTTTCTTTATTCTCCCGCTTTCATTGCTTCGAGCCATGGAGCGATAGTATCGTTGCTATTCATACTTCAGTTTTACCTGTGATTGATGGCGATGGAGCAGATGCAGTTTGGAGTGGGGCAAATTGGTTGGATCTGAATTATATGTGGGATCCCTACAACACTACACTTCCCACAGCAGATTTCTCAGGTCGTTATAAAGTTTTATGGAACAAAACGACTAATTTATTGTATTTTTTGGTTGAAACTACGGACGAGTATTTCAGAACAGGCTATGTTTTTAGTAAAACAAACGGTAAATATTCATTTTACGATGTGGTAGAAGTGTTTTTGGACGAGGACAGACCGGGTGGAGACCATGCGGCTAACAATAGTGCTTTTGCTTATCATATTACCGGGGGAAATACTAACACCGATTTCGATGCCCTTGATATATTTAGTGAAAACAATCAACTCAATTGGGGTGCAGGAATTTATGTGAATTATCGAAGTCATTTCCCAGAATTTAAATGTACCAATGTGGGAACAAAATATACCTTGGAATTTTCGTTAATGGTGCTTAATCGTAATTACAAAGCAACAGATAACCCTAATCTATTCAAAGCCAATTTGGTAAATGGCAAAAAAATGGGATTAACGTTGGCCTATTGCGATAATGATGGTGAAGATGAAACACGTGATAATTTTATTGCTTCAAAATACGAGACATCGTCTAACAGAGATGCTTCATGGCAAAATTCAATCACATTTGCTCATTTAACATTAATTGAAAATGCACCCAACAACATAGAAAATATAAGTGAATTAAATCCTAAAATTTGGATTGATAATAAACATACATTAAATTTGGAAATGCCTTCCAATTGCGAGACTGGTAATTTGCAGCTAACTAATATGGATGGAAAAATAGTTTTTGAAAGAAAAATTCAAAATTCCTATAAAAATAATATTCCTGAGCTTCGTCCGGGCTGTTATGTGGCTATTCTAAAGAACAATAACAGAAAATTTGTTCAGAAAATAATAGTTATTTAAGCTGTGTTTTGTAATTGTTTATTTTATAATAGTTATTGTAAATATGAGATCGATTTATTGTATATCAGTTTTAATTGTATTTTTCGTAATTGTAATGCCGGTTAACTTGATTGCGGATGTAAATCCTGCAGCAGATGTTATTGCCAGAGTTACAGGTGATAAAACTGCTTCAAATTTCCGTTTTGAAATAGATAAATCAAAACAAAAAAGCTATTCAATAAATGTGAAAAACAACAAAGTTTACATTGTTGCATCCGATCAAGCTACACTTTGCCGAGCCACTTACGATTATCTTTCGAATGCTTGTAATTCAATTGTATCTTGGTCGGGAAACCGTATCAATATTCCAGAGGTTTTACCGGAATACACTCGTACCGTGCAATCTCCATTTACATACCATTATTATCTGAATGTGGTAATTCATGGATACACAATGCCTTATTGGGATTGGGTGCATTGGGAAAAAGAAATTGATTAGATGGCTGTACATGGCTAAGATATGCCACTTCTTTCTGGAACTTATGAAGCAATTTTTCGATGGGTTTTCAGTATAGAGGCTTTTCTTAATTTATTTTCTTATTTTTCGTTTCGTTTCTGAACGTTATAGTAAATTTTCATTTGGTTGCCCATAATTTTGGTAAAACCTTTTACATCATCAGCACTCCAGGCGCGATTCACTTCACCGTATTCGCCAAAATCTGTTTTCATAAGGTCGAAAGTACTTTCAACTCCCACCAATGTGTAGCTGTATGGACGAAGATTGACAATCACACTTCCTGTAACGTTTTGTTGTGAACTTTGCAGAAATTGCTCAATATCACGCATTACCGGTTCCATATATTGTGCCTCGTGGAGGAACATTCCGTACCAGTTGCCCAACTGATCTTTCCAGTATTGCTGCCATTTGGTAAGCGTATGTTTTTCAAGCATTTTATGCGCATTGATAATCAATAGTGGAGCAGCAGCTTCAAATCCCACACGACCTTTGATTCCGATAATCGTATCGCCAATATGCATATCCCTGCCAATTCCGTATTTGTTTGCAATATCTTCTAATTGATTTATCAACAAAACCTTATTTTCATTGCTATTCCCATTCACCGAACAAATTTCACCGTTTTCAAATCCAATGGTAACAGTTTCTTCTCCTTGTTTTTGAACCTGACTTGGATAAGCCTCTTCTGGCAAAGTTTGTTCTGATTTCAATGTTTCCTTACCGCCAATACTGGTTCCCCACAATCCTTTATTAATGGAATATTCCATCTTTTTAAAATCAGCTACAAAACCGTGATCTTTCAAATAATTTATTTCATATTCGCGCGTCAACACCATATCACGTGTTGGAGTCAGAATTTTAATTTCCGGGGCAATTACATCAAAAGTTAAGTCGAAACGTACCTGATCGTTTCCGGCTCCAGTGCTACCGTGTGCAACATAATCTGCACCAATTTCTTTTGCATAATTAATAATGGCAATAGCTTGAAAAATACGCTCCGAACTCACCGAAATGGGATAAGTTCCATTGCGAAGCACATTGCCAAAAACCATGTATTTTATGCTTTTATCGTAATACTCTTGTGTAACATCTAATGTCACATGGGTAGTTGCTCCAAGGCGAAATGCCTTATATTCAATCACTTTCAATTCTTCATCACTAAACCCACCAGTGTTGGCTACAGCTGTGTGTACTTCATAACCTTTTTCTTGAGCCAGATACATGGCGCAAAAGGATGTATCCAGACCGCCACTAAATGCTAATAATACTTTTTCTTTCATTAAAGCCCCCTTAAATCCCCCGAAGGAGGAATTTTAAATAGTTTGATTTATATAATTTATTAACACTGCTAATTCCCTCTTGAAGTCACCCTTGGGCGATTTAGGGGACAGCTATTTCGCTTCGTCCTTTGCAGGATCAAATAACATACCTGTACATAAACAATGTTTGCGTTCTGTACGTTGTAAAATGTCATAATTTACACAACTTTGACAACCTTTCCAAAATGCCTCATCATCTGTTAGTTCAGAGAACGTAACTGGTTTGTAACCAAGTTCTGAGTTAATTTTCATCACAGCCAAACCAGTGGTTAAACCGAATATTTTTGCATCTGGATAACGCAGTCGAGAAAGTTCAAAAGCTTTGCGTTTTATTCTTTTCGCCAATCCATGACCACGAAATTTATCAACTACGATTAAACCAGAATTGGCAACAAACTTCTTGTTACCCCATGATTCAATGTAACAAAACCCTGCAAACTCCTCGCCATTAAGCGCTATGATTGCTTTTCCTTCTTTAATTTTTTGCTCGATATACTCGGGCGAGCGTCTGGCTATTCCTGTTCCTCTAACTTTTGCCGCATCGGCTATGGTGGTCAAAATTGTATCAACATATCCTAAAAAACGCTCATCGGCTACTTGTACCTTTATTTCGTCAACGGTATTTTCTTTATCCATTTCCAATTTAATTGAATTCTTTAATTCTTCACAAAAAAATAAGTATTTTGCAAAGGTGCTTTTTATTTCTATTTTTTTTTAATTCAAATACTATCACTGAAGATATTTCCCAAATTACTAAACAATTATTCTTTATGAAATTAATATGTTCTGCAATAAATTTTTAGTTTTTATCTGCAAAAGTCACATTCAACATGTCAAGTATGGCTTCACGTGATATACCTTCACGTGGAATAACTAAAATAGTATCATCACCGGCTATAGTTCCTAACACTTCCTCTGTACCTTTGCTGTCAATATCCCATGCAATGGCACTGGCATATCCTGGTTTTGTTTTAACGACTCCCAAATGACCAGAAAACTCGAGGCTTAAAACTGCACCATGAGCGATTAATGAACTGAATGCTCCTTGATTTGGCAACGGTTTATTGTACGATGGCAAAATATATTTATAGGTACCATTTGACAATGGTGTCTTTGCTACTTTAAGCAATTTCAAATCACGCGACAAAGTTGCTTGAGTTACTTCACACTGTCGCTCATTGAGCATTTTCAACAACTCTTCCTGACTCCCAACCACGGTCGACCGAAGAATTTCAGAGATTATTTGTAAACGATTTCGTTTATTCTTCATAAATGCATAATTATTTAGATTTGTGGCAAAAGTACAAATTAATATGCATATATTAAACAGTTTTCTTATATTTATTCCATATTTTAATTGAATACCCTTGTATTTAATTGCCATTTAGTATATTTATAAATAATAAATGGATACATATACTATAAAATATACATTTTTATTCTTAAAAGTTCAAAATATTGATTATAGCCGTTTTTGTTCAAACATAAAAAATGTTTAGCCAATCTAATAAATCAATAATGATTTTATTTACTAACAAGATTATAACTAATGTTGTATCTTTGTAGGTCGAAGAAAAAAAATAGAAAATAGATAGTAATAATTAGAAAACAACTGAACAAAATTCGACTTATTACCTTATTATTGAATGGAAATTATTCATTCTGAATTAAATTAGAGCATGTCAAAACAGGGAAATATAATTATTAAAGGTGCCCGAGTTCATAACCTTAAAAATATTGATGTGGAAATACCACGCAATAAATTGGTGGTTATTACCGGCTTATCGGGTTCAGGAAAATCGTCGCTTGCTTTCGATACACTTTATGCAGAAGGTCAGCGTCGTTATGTAGAAAGTCTTTCGTCCTATGCCCGTCAGTTTTTAGGACGAATGAGTAAACCCGAAGTGGATTTTATCAAAGGGATTCCACCGGCAATAGCCATTGAACAGCGAGTGAACACTCGAAATCCGCGTTCGACAGTTGGTACTTCTACTGAAATTTACGAATATATAAAGCTGCTTTATGCACGTATTGGCAAAACTTATTCGCCGGTAACTGGTGAATTGGTCAGAAGACATGAGGCACAGGATGTGATAGATGCGGCCATGAATTATGCAGATGGTACAAAATTAATGATAATGTCGCCGGTTAGTCCAACTGCCGACAGAACCATGTCTGAACAACTACACGGGTTGCAACTACAGGGTTTCAGCCGTGTAGAAATTAACGGTGAAATTATTCAGATTTCAGAATTGATCGAAAAAAAGGACAAATCAATAGATAAAAAATCTATTTATTTACTCATAGATCGTTTATTGGTGGAACACAACCAAACAGCCATCAGCCGACTTAACGACTCAATTGAAACTGCTTTTTTCGAAGGAAATGGAACTTGCATTCTTAAAATTTTTTTAGAAAACGAAACGCAAATGCTTGAGTTTTCAAAGACTTTTGAAGCAGATGGAATAAAATTTGAAACACCAACAGTTCACACATTTAGTTTCAACAGTCCGTTGGGAGCTTGTCCAAAATGTGAAGGATTCGGGCGAGTCATTGGAATAGATGAAGATTTGGTTGTTCCAAATAAAAACTTATCCATTTTCGAAGATGCAGTGGCTTGCTGGAAAGGCGAAGTAATGAGCGAATGGAAAAACCAACTGATTCAAACAGCAACTAAATACAATTTTCCTATTCACAAACCTTATTACGAATTGACAGAAGAACAGCGACAGCTGATTTGGACAGGAAATAAATATTTTGAGGGATTAAATGCATTTTTCAAACATTTGGAAGCCGGACAGTATAAAATTCAATATCGTGTAATGTTAGCTCGTTACAGAGGAAAAACGATTTGTCCGGAATGCAATGGAAGCCGGTTAAAAAAAGAAGCTTCATACATTCGCATTGATAGAAAATCGATATCTGAACTTGTGATTATGCCAATTAGCACTTTAAAAATTTATTTTGATACTATAAAGCTAGATGAACAAGATGCTGCCATCGCCAAACGGTTATTGTTAGAAATAAATAATCGGATTCAATTTCTATTGGATGTAGGATTAGGTTATCTGACTCTAAACAGATTATCTAACTCGCTTTCTGGTGGTGAAAGTCAGCGCATTAATCTGGCAACTTCATTGGGAAGCAGTTTGGTTGGGTCACTTTATATTTTAGACGAACCGAGCATTGGATTGCATTCGCGCGATACGCATTTGCTTATAAAAGTACTGAAACAACTTCGTGATTTAGGAAATACGGTAGTGGTTGTAGAACACGACGAGGAAATTATGAGGGCTGCAGATTATATTATCGATATTGGTCCAAATGCTGGAAGATTGGGTGGCGAAGTGGTTTTTCAGGGAATATGCCCCCTCAATCTCCCTAAAGGGGGAAGCTTAGATAGCTCCAAATCGTACACTTTGAAGTATTTATGGGGAGAAGAAGCTATTGATATTCCAACACATCGCCGAAAATGGAATAATTTTATCGAAGTGCTTGGTGCGCGCGAAAACAACTTGAAAGGCATTGATGTAAAATTTCCTTTAAACGTTATGACTGTTATAACCGGCGTTAGCGGTTCAGGGAAATCGTCGTTGGTACGCAATGTGTTTTATGCCGCTTTGAAAAAGTATTACGGTGGCGTGGCCGATCGCACCGGACAGTTTGGAACATTGAAAGGCAGTATGCATTTGGCAAAAGACATTGAATTTGTTGATCAGAACCCCATCGGACGTTCATCTCGCTCCAATCCGGTAACGTATATAAAAGCCTACGACGAAATTCGTAAACTTTTTGCCGATCAACAGCTTTCCAAACAAATGAATTATACTGCTTCGCATTTCTCATTCAATACCGAAGGTGGACGATGCGAAGAATGTCAGGGCGAGGGAACAGTAACGGTGGAAATGCAGTTTATGGCCGATCTGGTGTTGGAGTGTGAACATTGCCATGGAAAACGCTTCAAACAAGATGTGCTCGATGTTCAATACCGAGACGTAAATATCTTCGACGTATTACAAATGACAGTCAATCAGGCGATTGAATTCTTTTCCGAAAATCAAGGGAGTATTGAGAAAAAAATTGTGAAACGTATGAAACCGTTGCAGGATGTTGGCGTTGGGTATGTAAAACTTGGTCAATCGAGCAGTACACTTTCGGGTGGTGAAAGTCAGCGCGTAAAACTGGCTTCGTTTCTTGCAAACGAAAAATCAGAACCAACCATTTTTGTTTTTGACGAACCAACCACCGGCTTGCATTTCCATGATATTAAAACCTTATTAAAAGCTCTTAATGCATTAATTTTCAAAGGTCATACCGTAATAATTATTGAACACAATATCGAAGTCATAAAATGTGCCGATCACATTATAGATATTGGACCCGAGGGAGGAGACAAAGGAGGAAATCTTGTTTTTGAAGGAACTCCAGAAAGAATTATTGACTGCAAAGCATCGTATACTGGAAAATATCTGAAAGAGAAAATGAAATAGATACTAAATGCAAAGTGTTGAATATCATTGTTTTCACAATATTTATATTGGCTTATTGATAAAAAAAATATCGGCTGAACTTCAAAAATAAAGTTCAGCCGATAAAAATATCATGGAATCACATGTAGTGATCCAATTAGTATAAAAAATGAATTTTTAACACTATAATTTCTCACCATACGCCAAATCACCTGCATCACCCAGTCCCGGAATAATATATGAATGTTCGTTCAGTTCAGGATCTATTGCTGCTGCCCAAACGGTGGTTTTAGCATCAGGGAAATGTGAAGCCACATAATCAATCGCCACCTGACTGGAAATAACCGTTGCAATATGAATGTGAGCCGGTTTCCCCTTGGTAAGCAATGCGCCGTAAGCCAATTCCATTGAACCTCCGGTTGCCAGCATCGGATCGGTAATAATCAAAGTTTTACCATCCAGATTTGGTGATGCGATATATTCAATGTAAATATCAAATTTTAGCGCATCCTTGTATTTTCGATAAGCTGACACAAATGCATTTTCAGCACCATCAAAGTAATTCAGAAATCCGGTATGAAACGGCAATCCTGCTCGAAGAATGGTGGCAATCACAATTTTTTCGTCAATTACTTCAGTGCTTGAGATGCCTAGCGGAGTTTTCACATCTTCCGCCTTGTAACGCATGGTTTTACTTATCTCATAGGCCATTATCTCGCCAATTCGCTCCATATTCCGACGAAAACGCATGGAATCTTTTTGAATTTTTACGGATCGTATTTCTTTAATGTAATGTTTCAGAATGGAATTATTTTCCGCTAAATTTATGATTTTCATTTATGTTGTATTTTTGAACAAAAATAATGCTTTTTTCAATCAAACAGTGCAAATATTTGAATATAAATCCAAAAAAGAGAGGAAGATTTCTTTTCCTCTCTTTTTACAAATCGATTGATTCTCAATTTTTACTGTCTTTTTCTCTAATTTCAGTTCTTCGAATTTTACCACTGATTGTTTTTGGCAAAGCGTCCACAAACTCTATCATTCTTGGATATTTGTAAGGAGCAGTAACTGTTTTTACATGTTCCTGAATTTCTTTCACCAATTCATCTCCTGCTCTATCTTTGTATTCTTTCGAAAGAATAATAGTTGCCTTTACAAGTTGCCCACGGATTTCATCGGGAACTCCTGTAACAGCACATTCTACCACTGCGGGATGAGTCATTAGTGCACTTTCAACTTCAAACGGTCCAATTCTATAACCCGAACTTTTAATCACATCATCAGCACGACCAACAAACCAAAAATAACCGTCTTCATCTCGCCAAGCTACATCGCCGGTATAATAAATATTATCGTGCCATGCTTCGTTTGTGAGCGCTGCATTGCGGTAATATCCTTTAAAAAGTCCTACAGGATAATGCTTGTCTGTGCGAATTACAATTTGTCCCTGCTCACCCACCTCTGCCACACGACCTTCGGCGGTCAGCAAATCGACATCGTAATGTGGATTTATTAATCCCATTGATCCTGGTTTTGGATTTGTCCAGGGCGAAGTAAACAACGATAACGTTGTTTCACTTTGTCCGTAACCCTCCTTTAATTTTATACCTGTCAATTTTAAAAACTGCTCGTAAACAGCAGGATTCAAGGCTTCGCCGGCAATAGTGCAATATTCCAAAGAGGATAGATCATAGTTGGAAAGATCTTCACGAATCAAAAAGCGGAAAATAGTTGGAGGTGCGCAGAGTGAAGTAATTCGATATTTCTGAATCATTTCCAACATAGCTGCCGGAGTAAATTTCTCATGATCGTACACAAAAACACATGCGCCAACAATCCACTGTCCGTACAATTTCCCCCAGACAGCTTTCAACCAACCAGTATCGGCAATAGTGAGGTGCAAACTATCTTCGCGTAAATTGTGCCAATATTTTGCTGTAATAATATGTGCCAACGGATAAACACAATCCAGCAAAACCATTTTCGGATTCCCTGTGGTGCCGGAAGTGAAACTAATGATGAGCGGATCATCGTTTTTATTTACATTGACAATGGGAGTAAATGGTTGAGCATTTTCTATTCCTTTGTGGAAATTGCACCAGTTTTCCGGGACAATCGGACCAACAGAAATCAACAGTTCCACACTTGGCGATTCGTAGATTGAATCGTTAATATGATTGATAATAATTTCTTCGCCAACAGCAATTATAGCCTTAATATCAGCAGCATTATTTCGGTAAACCAAATCTTTTTTAGTCAATAAATGAGTGGCAGGAATAATGACAGCACCAATTTTATGCAACGCTAAAATTGTAAACCAAAACTCGAAACGACGTTTGAGAATTGCCATCACGATATCGCCTTTTTTTATACCCAGGCTTTGAAAATAGGAAGCAGCCTGATCGCTGTATTTTTTAATTTCACCAAATGTAAATTCCCTACATTCGCCCTGATCATTTGTCCATAACAAGGCTCGTTTATTGGGTTCTTTGGTTGCCCATTCATCCACTACATCATAGGCAAAATTAAAATTATCGGGAACTAAAAGTTTATAATTGGCTTTGAAATCGTCAAAGTCTTTAAATTCAGTTTGTTGAAGATACTTTTCTAACATAAGTAATTTTTTGTGTGAGCTATTCTGATTTTGCTCTGCAAAGTAATATCAGAAGCTTTAATTCTACAAATAAGAGGGATAAAACTGAACTATTTGGTATGAAATTATGAATTAAGGTGTAAATATTTTTTGTGACAAATTAAAATCAACCACATAGTAGCTCATAGTTACATAAGAATTACTAAGTGTTACTATATAACTATGTGCTTCTATGTGGTTAAAATTATATAATCACAGCTAGAAAACGTACATTTTTTCCGTTCAGTGCTTTCATTCCGTGTGGTTTGTTAGCATCAAAATAGATACTGTCGCCCTCGTTCAATACAATATTATTACCTGCAATTTGAAGTTGCACAGTTCCTTCAAGTATAAAATTAAACTCCTGTCCCGAATGAGAATTGAGATGAAATGGTTTATCATTGGGTTCTACTGTAACTTCAAAAGGCTCTGCATTAGCATGACGAAAACCTTGTGCCAACGATTGGTATTTATATGCTTTTGTCCGTTCAACAGTTGCTCCATTTCCTTTACGGGTAAGGAAATATGCCAGCGAATGAGGATCATTCCCTGAAATTAACGCTGTAGTTTCTACTCCAAAAACTTGTGCCACTTCACAAATAAAACTGAGCGGAATATCAGAATTTCCAGATTCATATCGGGTATATTCAACTTCGGAAATTCCGCATTTTTCGGCAGCCTGGCTTATGGTCAAGTCCAGCGCATCCCGCAATCCGCGAAGACGTTCTGCTATTTGTTTGATTTGTATGTTCATGGTAAATCAATTTAAGATATTCACTCCCTCTCCTCAAGGAGAGGGTTGGGGTGAGGTTATTTCAAATGCGAAGCTTTCAACCCTTTAATCACCGCATTAGTAAATCCATTTGCCTCCATTTCGTTCAAACCTTTAATAGTAATTCCTCCAGGCGTAGTTACTTTGTCAATTTCCACTTCAGGGTGAGAGTTGTTTGCTTCCAACAAATCGATAGCACCACGCAAAGTTTGTATTACCACATCTTTAGCAATATTTGGATAAATTCCCATCTCCACACCGCCTTCTACGGCAGCGCGAATATAACGGAATGCATACGCAATTCCGCACGATGAGAGTGACATATACGCATTTAACTGATTTTCGGGAACTAAAAACGCTTTGCCTAATTCTGAAAATAATGTAATGATTAAATCTTCCTGTTCTTTAGTTGCATTGAACGATGAGATGGTAGAAGCACTTTGTAATACATCGATTGCTGTATTCGGAATAACTCGGAAAAGAGTAGCATCGGTATTTAGAAATTTTGCAAGCTGATTGAATTCAACACCAGCTGCAATAGAAACTACTATTTGTTTTTTGTAATCGAATTTATTTTCCAACTCTTCAGTAATAGAATGAACCAGCCACGGCTTCACCGCCAAAATGATAATATCAGCATCTTTTATAATGTCCCTGTTTGAATTACTAATTGTAATTTCTGGTGCAAATGCCTTTATGGCATCCAAATTTGTTTGCGAAATATCACTTATCCTAATATTTTTCGATTGTACCAGCGTTCCTTTTGACAAGCCGCGTGCAATAGCTCCGCCCATATTTCCGGCTCCGATAATGGCAATTTGAATGTTACTTGTTTCCATAATTATAAAGTTTGTAATAACGTTTTTTGGTAGATTTGATTATTAAACACAAAGATAGAATAAGTTATTAAAATTTAATAATGAACAATTAATAATTTTGTTGTATTTTGAATTAAATGTCTTAAGTCATCTTTTTTTTGCTAAAAACTTAATCTTAAACATCCTCTTAATCCCCAGGGTGAAACCTCTGGATGATTCAAATCGGTGAGTCGCCAAACCGATTGAAGCGTAAAAATCTTGAAAATATTCGAAAACCCAACTCCAACTTCCATGTATGGTTTTGATAAAGGATTTAAATATGCCGGAAAATCGAGAAGTGATTTGTGCGCATCTCTCAAACCACCATACGAAATATTGAACGAGCATATTTCGCGTAAATTAAGATGTTTAATAAGTGGAATCTGATTCATAAGTTGTCCATTAAAGGTCAATTCTGAATGAAGATTTATATATTTATCAGCCGCATATTCCATGTAATTCATCATGTTGAATTGATAGGTGCTATAACCGCCCGTTTCGCTACCCGAAGGAATTTCGAGCAAGGGGTAGGGGACATTCCCAATTACAATTCCTGCTTCGGCATTGTAATTTAATTCTGCAAAACCTAGATTGGCAAGATGTTTCATTGATGCCATGATTTTTCCATATTTCCCTAATTGATTGCCAAATTGATATCTTCCAACTTCTATAATGCTGTAGATAACAGGCTTTTTGTTAGCAATATAAATGCGTTGCATGTGATCGTCGTAGGTTTTTTCGCCGAATGAATAACGAGTGGTAAATGTGGCCGATTGTTGTTGCAAAAACGAAACTGCATTTATACCGTTCAACAACAGAGGTAATGAATTATTGGCTATTAACTTATTGGAACGAACAAAGAAAATGCTTTCAATATCCGCATTCCATTCGTTGGTAAATGAAATTGAGTATTCATTTCTTTCGCTCATTTTTCCTGCCGACCGCAAACCAAAAACAGAACTGGAAATATCTTCATCGCCTGTCACCAAGGGATTCTCACGAAACATAAAACCATTATAGTTGTAGTCGATACGTCGATAATCATCGGTGTAATTAAAACTTAAAACCCGACGTTTTTCTCCCGGAATTTTAAATTGAGCCTGCCCTGAATATTTGACAATATTATTTTTAAAACCATAACCAACAAAACCACCTAGCGAAATATTTTTCCACAATTTTTCATTTGTTCTTAAAGGTAATGTCATGCGTAAGCCTTCAATATCAGTTATCCGTATCGTTTGTTGAATTTTCCCAATATCAATTTTCCCAACAGGAATATAGCCGGTAAAGATCACATCGGCTATCCATTTAGCAGTTCGCAAAATAGGTGTGTTGTTCAAATCCTTTAGTTTGTCATTTAGGTTGGTTTGAGTATAATCACTTTGTGCAAAATTGTCAGATTTTACAGTTAATGTATCCGTAAACTGAAAAGTGGCACTGCGTTTTACAAAAATTTCTGGTTTCTGATGCAAACTATCAGCCAGCAATTCGTAATTCATATTTAAAGCCATTTCTTCAAATTGTGGGAACCAATAATTATTGGACTGAAGTGAGAATTTTTGGGAAATGTGTAAATTACGAATGAAATTTATATTGGCCTGAACAGGCAATTCGGCTTCAATACCTGTCAAAGCATAACTTGACGAGTCTACTAAAAACAGACCATTAAACGCCAGATTCTTTGAATTTTTTGTTCGGAAATGAATTTCATATTGCTTGCCGGTAGTTGTTTTTAAACTATCCGCCAAGTAATAATTGTAATACGCATTACCTACACTAGAAAGTGGACTTACAAGACTTTTCCCAAAAACTGTAATTGCGTTTTCGTAGAAATTTAACTGAACATCCATTTCGCCAACTAATTTCTCAATTATTTTTTCTCCAAAGTCAGGTGAAGTAAAGGTGTTTTTCGAAAGTTGTTCTTTTTTACCTGCTGTAATCAAAAAGTTGGACTCGGTCATGTAAAGTGGGAGTACTAATGCCGAATCAGAACTGCTTAATGAACCTTTTCTTAGCTGATTAAAAAGGCGTTTACTGATTGAACGTTGAGTAAGTTTATTCAGTAATACCAAATTTTGCTCTGTACTTTTCATTTTGTATTCAGAGTGCCGACTCGCATCATTTTCAGATCTTAACAAGCGCATCTTTCTCATCATTATCAATGCCGGATTTGCTCCCGGAATCACAAATACTTCCTGAAGCAGCATATTTTCTTCGTCCAATTCAATTTGAGTTCCAATACTCTGACCAGGCTTTATATGAATTTCAGTATTCCTAAATCCCACTGCCGAAAACACAAGTGTTTTGTAATTTCCGTTCGTTCGAATCATAAAATATCCTTCGTCATCGCTCTTAGTGCCAACAGTTGAGTTTTTATAATAAATACTCACATTGGAGATCGGACTTTTATCAACTTTATTTAAAACCTGGCCTACAACTGTGGTTTCTTGAGCGGACAAATTTATAAATGCCGATAGTAAAATCAACAAACTAAGAACTAATAATTTTATATTCTTTGTTTTCAATGAAATTGATGATAAAAGGTAAAATACAAACAAGATAAATATATTAAAATCAAAAGATTATTCTTGAATATCGCAATTTCTAGCAATAATTTTTGATTAGTCAGACAGTTTTTTCTTATAAAACGGATGACAATCCAACACGGTTTTTCTCAGAAAATGCACATCCATGTGTGTGTAAAGTTCGGTTGTTGTAATAGATTCATGCCCCAACAATTGTTGAATGGCACGCAGATTGGCTCCGTTTTCGAGCAAATGCGTAGCAAATGAATGGCGGAAAGTATGCGGACTCACGTTTTTTCGAATTCCGGCCATTATGGCAAGATCTTTTACAATTTTGAAAATCATATCACGAGTGAGTTTCATTCCTCTTCTATTTAGAAATAACAAATCCTCCTGGCCTTTTTTAATATTCAGGATATTTCGATCAATTTTCCACAATTCAATCTGTTTAAGGGCTTGAGATGACAACGGAACCAGCCGTTGTTTACTTCCTTTACCTTCCACCAACATATATCCTTCTTCAATATACAGTTTTGAAAGTTGCAGTCCAATCAGTTCGGATACACGCAGACCTGAACCATACAGCACTTCAATAATTGTTTTATTCCGCTGACCTTCAGGCTTCGAAAGATCAATAGCCGCTACAATTTCATCTATTTCCCTTAGAGATAAAACTTCCGGCAGCCGCAACCCAATTTTGGGGCTTTCAAGCAATTCGGTCGGATCATTGTCTAGAATATTTCTATAAATCAGAAAATGATAAAATGATTTTATGCTCGATAAAATACGTGCCTGTGAACGGGGATGAATGCCCAAACTACTAATTTCAATAATAAAATCGCGTAAAACTGCCATCGTAGCTTCCTCAAAACTCACATGGGCATCGGCCAAATAACTTGATAACTTTTGCAAATCACGCTCGTAAGCCTCTATCGTATTGTTCGATAAAGATTTCTCAAGTTTCAGATACAAATGATAATCGTCGGAAATTGAAAGCATGTGCCTGATTTTCAAGTTAGGAATTTACAATTAACTTACAAAGATATATAAAATTGTAACGTAACTCGAACAAATAAGTAGCTAGTTGTACTAAACATTCAAAATTTAATGGAAATTAAACTGAATTAAATATGAATAAATATTCTATCTTTGTTGAAAAATAAATCAATTTATAACTGATAATATCTATATGAAAAACGTGAAGCGCTTTATCACATTGTCATTATTGTGCATCTCCATTACTCTTTCGGCTTACGATGCTGTAGGTCATCGCATTGTAGCCGATATTGCCTATCATAATCTGACTACAAAAGCACGAAAACAATTGGACAAAATATTAGGAAAACAGGGCATCATTTATGCTTCAACCTGGGCCGATGAAGTGCGAAGTGATAAAAAATATGCATACAGCTATCAATGGCATTATCAAAACTTAAGCGACAAGATGAATGTAAACGACATGAAAATGCTACTTGTCAACTCAAAATTAGAAGGCGAGCACTTATTTTTCGCTATCGATACGTTATCGCAACGCTTAAATAAAGATAGAAGTGATGTTGAAGCACTGAAGTTTCTGGTTCATTTTGTTGCAGATTTGCATCAACCAATGCATCTAGGACGAAAAGAAGATTTGGGTGGAAATAAAGTGGAAACAAAATGGTTTGGAAAAACGATTAACCTTCATTCTTTATGGGACAGTTATATGCTTGATAACAAGCAAATGTCGTATTCGGAATACAGCATTTATTTACAGGATAAATTTGAGCCACAAAACACAGATTTCAAAAGATACACCATGTTACAATCTGTGGAAGCATCCTACGCAGTTCGAAATTTGATTTATAATTATGATTCAGCAGATACTAATAATTATCATTACGTTTATTTCTTTTCAGGAAAATTGGACGAATTGTTGTATCGGGGCGGCATGCAACTTGCTAATGTGCTGAATGCCATTTATAAATAAAAAAAAAGAATTAAAAAAAAACACATTTCTCTTCAAAAAAAACGTATTATTTCTCACAAAATGAGTGAGAGATAATACGTTTTTAATGCAATGCCGATTGCACAAACAAGTTGGTATAAATAATTGAAAATTATCGCTATTCGCCTTGTAACTTGTAACTAGACCCTTGTAACTACTTATATATCATTTCACTATCAATTTTTCAATTCTCCGTTCACCGTTTGCAACCTTTTTTACAAAATATATTCCGGCAGGTAAGCCAGTTATATCAATCACATGTTCTCCAACTGAGTTTAAATTAATATGTTTTAGAATTCTGCCTTGTAAGTCAATCAGTTCAATTTGGACATCACTCTGATCGGTGTTTATAAAAAACACTCCAGTTGTTGGATTGGGATGAATATTATTATTTAAAGTTTCAATTTCAGTTACAGCAGTAGACAGGTAATTTTCAATTCCCGGCGAACCGTTTTTCAGTATATCTGCAAACCAGTTATTTCCATCGGTGTTATCCAATGTCGGATTTTTCAATTCCAAAGTAGCACCAAATCCGGCTGCAGCCATCGGCCAAGGTACAGCAATGCTATAATTTACCGAGTCGATAATTTGCCCATAATTATCATATAAACGCACCGGCTCACCAGTACCCGAAAGACCAAAAGCTGTATTTCCAACAAAATTGCTAACAGTAGGACAAGCTGCTTTAAACACTACAGAATCTTCAGCCACAACAACATATCCGTTTGCAGGCAACAAGTATCCGTAAGGAAAAGGGAATGCGTGTTTGTTATCGCCATCTTTAAATATCCAACCCGATAAATCAACCGTTGAGGAATTGGGATTGTAAATTTCCACCCAATCGCCCATTGGCTTTGCAGTTCCCGATTTATAGTTTATTTCGTTGATTACCAATGGAGGACTTTGTACCGTCAACGTTTGAATGGCATTTACCTTAGCAGAAATTAATGGAGTCAGAACTGGTGATAACAAATGTAAAGAATCGCCCACCGCCAATTGATAGTATAAATTATAGAAACTTCGCTTGCCGTTAAAAAACTGATTCCCCAAATTGTAATTGGAAGAAATATAAATTGTTTCGTTTGGTTCAAGCACTACTTGTTCGGGAAACATAAAATCTTTAGTAGCTTCATTTGTGCGCAAATGGCAGTATGATAAATCGATACTTGATAGAATAGAAGTATTTTTCACTTCCACAAAGTAATTGCTACCATATTTAAACATGTCTCCAATTGCCAAGCTATCGGCAATATTTCCCAATGAATTTCCTTTGTTGATGGCAAACGATTTTGAACCGTAATAATCAACATAAAAGATTCCATTTGGCGGATAATTTTGTTCAGCACCTGTTATGGCAAAAGGAATTAATGGACTTACAAAATTGCTCACATCTTTTGTATTTCCATACACAAAATCATTTGCTAACAAATCATCGTGCAAGCCATCGTCATAAAGTTGCATCCGGCTGAATTTAAACGGTTGTCCGAATATATTAAAATCGACCGAATCGGCAAAAAACATATTTACGTGCTGTTCCACCGGAGATGCAATCCGGAATGTTACTTGAGAATTTCCGGCTGTTGGCATAGGATTGGAACAATAAAAGTCGGTCAACACATTTCTTTCGGGCAAAGTATTGTTTTCCAAAAACGTTTTACGTTGAGACATAAACCATTTCAGACGTGGAATCGAATTATCAAAATCTTCGTTTGTTGCTTCCCTTTTTGTATCAGCATACACATCTTGTTTTATTCGCAGGTAAGTATTGTCAATCAACGTATCCAGCATAGGGAAACCATCCGTTAGAACCCGATTCACCTTTGTTTGAAATAAAGTTCTGAAAGTCGCATTTTCCAACAATCGCTGGAAAACTACTTGATATTCTGGCGTGTGCGCATCACGCATATTGTACTCAACCAACGTAGAGTCGAAAACTCCAAATGCAGAATTACCAAACGAACCTTCATTGTCCCACGGTAACAATTCCCATTTCATAGTATTGCTGTTTTTATTCAAAAAGATATTTTTCGTAAAATTATCCATGTCAGCAAAAACGAAATGGACTGCAAAGAAATTCAGAAAATTATCCACATCAATTTCATTGCTAATATTTGCATCAAAATCGGCTTTTGACCAATACAAACATTTATTGAAAAAAACTCTTAATTCATTCAATGTAGGATCGCCACCAGCTTCTGTTTCCCAGATAACTCCATAATACTCATCGTGCACTGCTGGTGCCATTAACGCACCATGGTTTCTTGCTTTGTAAAGCGAGACAGAAGTTCTGCCATTCCTCACTAAGTATTCATTGTCAATCTGTTCTGTTTGTGTATGAATTCCATAAGGTTGACCATTTACCTCGTATGTAATGTGTTTAATCCGAGATGCAGGAGAACCTAGAAATTCAAAAAGATTCATAATCAGAAAATTCCTCATATTTGAATAATCCTTGTAATCAGCATGAAGATTTATGCGTGAAGCACCAAAGTAATTGTTTGCATCAGGAAATTTAATAGCCCAACTTCTTTTTGGATAATTCAAACTCGTTGAACCTTTATATCTGGCAAGAACGTTGTATGTGTAAATATCTACATAAAGTACAGCTTTATAATAGGCTTCATCTTTTGGATGAGCATTCATTGAATCCAAATCAGCCGGGGCAATTGATAACCTATAATGAGGAAGATTTTGTGAGAAAACCGTCATTGATACTGACAGTAAAATTAAGAGTAGGATTTTTTTCATTAAAACTTTCATTTAATAATTACATCAAAAGAATAACCAATTCTTTATTTTTTTTCAATATAATAAATTTCAACTAATTCATTTTTATTCCTTTTTCTGCATTTTTAAAGTTAAAACCGTAAAAATAAAACCGTAAAGCAGAAAGAAATAGTGGAATTCCCATTGTAATATAAAAAAACGAGAGATATTCCAGTGGAATAAATCCTGATTTTCTGAGCGTGATTCCAAAACTGATCATAATAAACATCATAAAATAGCTCTTCCAACCAAAAAAAGAAAAAAAGCAAGGTTTTTCAACTGTTAGACTGACAATTCTGTTTATATGTTTTGATGAAACTCCTGAAAACAAAGCAAAATAGAATACAAAACCTGCCAACAGGCTTACTATGGCTTTCAAACTTAAGAAATAATTATTGACCAGCAAAAAAGAACAACCTCTTACTAAAAGCATACCGCCAGCAAATGTCCACATTATTGCAGCCACAAACAGTAAATATCTTTTGGATATACCCGGTTTACATCTTAATAAAATAGAGCTAGATTTGTTCATTTGAGATATTTCAGATTGTAAAAGTACATAATTTTTTCTTACATGTTGTTGGAATTCTATATGAAGAATATCAGAAATTATAAAACTTTAAATTTAGTCCTTTTTTGTACATCGCTTTTTTTTAGTTACTTTTGCAAAAAAAAATATTCTATGTCATTTGATATAATTATTGTAGGGTATATTGCCGGATTTTGCACTGCCATAGCTCAGTTTCCACAAGCCTATAAAGTAATTAAAACTGGAAATACAGAAGCAATATCGCCAATAATGTATTTAATAATGACATTGGGAATCCTGTTTTGGTTTTTATATGGAATTTTAATTCCAGATCTTCCAATGATATTGGCGAATGGAATTAGTTTGATACCTTCATTATATATACTTTTTATTTTAATTCGAAATTTGACAAGAACAAATAAACAAGCTTTATGAAACGTATTCAAATTATTAATGGTCCGAATCTCAATCTGTTAGGTAAACGCGAGCCAACAGTATATGGCAATCAAACATTTGAAGCTTATTTTCTTGATTTAATTTCAAAATTCCCGGAAGCTGAATTTGAGTATTTTCAATCGAATACAGAAGGTTTAATTATCGACAAACTGCACGAAGTTGGTTTTTCATGCGATGGTATAGTGCTCAACGCCGGAGCTTATACTCATACTTCGATTGCAATTGCCGATGCCATTCGTTCAATTACAACTCCTGTAATCGAGGTGCATATATCCAATGTTTTTAAACGTGAAACATTCCGTCATCATTCCTACATGTCAGAGGCATGCAAAGGTTGCATAGTCGGATTTGGGCTCGATTCGTATCGCTTAGCCGTGGATGCGATTTTACAATTCTAATACTTAAAAAAAGCATTAAATCACACCATTATTTTAAAACAACTCTACTCCGATAATACATATTGGAGTATAATAATATTAATTAATTTGTATGTCAAAATCAACTAAAATAGTTGCAACTATCAGCGATAAAAATTGCGAAGTAGAATTTATACAGGCCATGTATAACGAAGGAATGAATGTAGTTCGTATGAATTCGGCTCATTTACAACGAGAAGGATTCACAAAAATTATTCAAAACGTACGTACTGTAAGTAGTCATATAGCGTTACTAATGGACACAAAAGGGCCAGAAGTAAGAACTACAATTGCACAAGACGATGCCATTGAACTGAGTACAGGAACTTTGGTAAAAGTAATTGGAAATCCCGATGTTATTTCCACACAAGAATGTATAGCGGTTAATTATCCGTTTTTCGTTCGCGATTTGAAAGTAGATGACGATATTTTGTTTGACGATGGAGAAATTGAGTTGAAGGTTGAATCTAAAGATAGTGCTGCCTTATATTGCCGCGTATTGAACGATGGCGTATTGGGAAGTCGCAAAAGTGTGAACGTTCCCGGAGTGCGCATTAATTTGCCTTCGCTTACCGAGCGTGACCGTCAGAACATCCTTTTTGCCATTGAAATGGATTTGGATTTTATCGCCCACTCTTTTGTAAGAAATAAACAGGACTTGTTGGATATTCAGCAAATTTTGGATGCACATAACAGTCCGATAAAAATTATATCAAAAATTGAAAACCAGGAAGGCGTTGATAATATTGATGAAATTTTAGAATATACTTATGGTGTAATGATTGCACGTGGCGATTTAGGAATAGAGGTTGCTCAGGAAAAAATTCCGGGCATTCAGCGCAGATTAATTCGTAAATGTGTTGTTGCTAAAAAACCGGTTATCGTGGCAACCCAAATGTTGCATTCCATGATAAAGAATCCTCGTCCTACGCGAGCAGAAGTTACCGATATTGCAAATGCAATTTATTACCGCACGGATGCGTTGATGCTAAGTGGAGAAACAGCTTATGGAAAATATCCTGTTGAATCTGTTCGCACCATGGCGAAAATTGCGAAAGAAGCCGAAAAAACAAAATTGTCGGAAAATGATATACCTATTAATATCAGCACAAGCGACATTACTTCTTTTTTGGCAAATGCAGCAGTAGAAGCAAGTACTAAAATTGGAACAAAAGCCATAATCACTGACACATACAGCGGAAGAACAGCTAGACATCTAGCTGCTTACAGAGGTACAAATCCAGTTTTAGCACTGTGTTACAACGAACGTTCAACGCGTGAACTGGCACTTTCGTACGGAGTTTTTCCAATTTTCCAAAGCGAAAAAGGGAATACTCAAAAATACTTTATGGCAGGTTTGCAGGAACTGATCAAAGAAGGTTTTATTAAAACTGACGATTATGTTAGTTATCTTAGCGGAAGTTTTGGCGAAGGTTTTGGTACAACTTTCCTCGAAGTAAACAGAGTGGATAAAATCTTTGAATCGAGAGACAAATACTTACTACCAAATTTCTAATCCCTGATATTTTCAAAAGGCGTTTTATAACGCCTTTTGTTTTTTTAATAAAACTACACAAAAGTCAGATTAAACTTTTAGTACTTTTGCCGGTCTAAAAAGGTTCTGAATTAAATTTTCTCATTCTTTAAATAATTCATAATGAAAAAGGTTCTGTCTTTGTTTTTAATTGTATTTTTCACACTACCAATTCTAGCATCTTCCATTATTAATGGGAAAATTATTGATGCTGACACAAAAAGTCCTATTGAATTTGCAAATGTAGCATTAATAAAAACCGGGACACAAACCCCTGCAGCCGGAGTAACAACTGATGCAAACGGTGCTTTTTCACTCCCGGATGTACCCACCGGAAAATACATCCTGCGATTAAGTTTCATCGGATACAATACGATTGATTATGTATTGAATGTAAATGAAAAGGCATTAAACTTGGGCATTTTTAAACTGATAGAAGACAGTAAAAAACTGACAGAAGTGGAAGTGTTGGGACAAGGTTCCCAAATGCGATTCGACATTGACAAAAAAGTTTTCAGTGTCGATCAAAATATTGCTGCTGCCGGAGGTTCTGCGTCTGATGTATTGAAAAACATCCCTTCGGTTAAAGTTGATAACGAAGGAAATGTTTCGCTCAGAAAAGATGGAAACGTTGAAGTGTGGGTAAATGGAAAACCATCTGGTTTAACCGCCGACAATCGCGCACAAGTGCTTCAGCAGATGCCGGCTGAAAGCATTGAATCTATTGAAGTTATGACCAATCCTTCAGCCAAATTCAATCCTGAAGGAACTGCCGGTATAATCAATATTGTAATGAAAAAGAACCGAAAAGCCGGATACTATGGAAGTGTATCGGCCGGAGCTATGTATCCTGATGGTGGAAGGGTGACACCTACTCTGGGTGCAAATATCAATTATAGCAGCTCTAAAATAGATGCCTATGCCAATGTAGGTTACAGGGCAATGAGTTTTAAAGGAGCGAATATTAATGATAGATACAATTTGACTGGAATTGATACTGTATCAGTGTTGAGGCAAAAAGGTGAAATAACGAATGCCTATTCAGGTTTATTTATGCGAGCAGGCATCGATTTCCATTTAGACACCGTAAATACTCTTAGCATTTCAGGTTTTGGTATGGCTGGAACAGGTGTTTCAAATAACAATATCTCATACAATTTATTTGACATAAAAAATAATGTGGATTTACGCAAGTATAGCAGAATGAATGAAGGCGATGGTACTCGCCCAAGTTTAAATGTGAATCTCGATTACAAACACGATTTTAATAAAAAAGGGACCAATTTAATGGCTTCTTTATCATATTCTCAACATACAAGAGGTATGGAAAATAATATTGTGCAGAAAGATGCTTCTAACGTAGAAGAATTAAATATCAATCAAAAAAATGAAGGAACCAGCAGAGATGTTAATTTCAAAGCTGATTATACAAATAAAATTACTGAAACAAGCCGCTTGGAGGCCGGTTGGCAAAGCACATTCAATAATAGGTTAAGTATTGCAACTGCTGATAGTATGAAAATAAAACCTATTATAGAGTACGCAAATGATTTCGATTATAATGAACAGATCCATGCCGCATATTTAACCTATGGTAACAGATTTGACGACCTCAGCGTTCAGGGAGGATTAAGAGCTGAATACTTGCAGAAGCAATCAACTTTAAAAACTCCTTTGACTAGCGATCAGACGTTCAGCCCAAAGCCAACAATTCAACTTTTCCCAAGTATGTATCTGACCTATACATTGCCTAAAAATAATGAATTACAATTAAACTTTACACGACGTGTAAATCGTCCACGAGGCAGACAAATAAATCCTTTCCGTAACTATTCCGATTCAACAAATATTACTTATGGAGAACCTACTTTGGACCCTGAATATGCTTCTGCACTTGAATTTAATTATATGAAAACTTGGGATAATCACTCGCTTTCAGCTTCACTTTATTACCGATATATTGACAATGTGATTGAAGATGTACGTTTTATAAATAATAACACAATGGAAAGCACATATATGAATATAGCAAAAGTGCAGAATTCAGGTGTTGAGTTGGTGGCAAAAAACAGATTATTCAAAGTTGTGAATCTTACTTCATCATTAAATCTGTATTATAGCAAAATGGATTCTACTAAATATGAGAATCGTTTAAATACAGCTATTACAACCACAATACCAGAACAAAGCACATTTTCATGGAGTGCCAATATTATGGCGAATTTTATGTTAAGCAAAACATTGTCCGGTCAAATTACTGCTGAATATTCTGCACCTACATTAATTGCACAAGGTATTGAAAGCCCTGAATATCAAGTCGATTTAGGATTGCGCAAAACATTTTTCGACAAAAAATTGAGTGTCAATATTATGGCAATTGACATTTTCAACTTCAACAAAGAACGTACAACAACTTGGGGAACCGGTTTCTATCAAATAAACGAATCGTATTTTCACCGACGAATGCTTGGTCTGACAGTTAGTTACAATTTTGGAAACATGAAACCAAAACCTGCAGATATGAAGAAAAAAAGTGCTTCGCCAGATTTAAATATGGATAGCGGAATGGAATAATCGAAAAGATGTTTCCCGCAAATTTCGCAGTTTTTTGCAAATTTTTTCTGCGTTAGTCAGCGGGAGTTCTATATTCTTCTTCTAAACTCTCCGCAGACCAAAGCTGATGCAACTCCCACATTCAATGATTCGGAAGTGATTTGTCCGGCTGGATAATTGGGGATTAGTAATCGCTGGGTGACAAACTGCTCTATTTCAGTAGAGATTCCGTTGCCTTCGTTTCCCATAACGATAATACCATGTGGTGTCAATTCTTTATTATAGATATTATCACCATCCATAAAAGTGCCGTAGATAGGCACTAGTGGTAAGATGTTTTCCAGAAAATCAGCCAAATTTACAGAGTGAACCTTAACACGTGCCAATGCTCCCATGGTTGCTTGCACGGTTTTTGTATTAAACGCATCGGCCGAATGTTCGGAACAAAATATATCGGTAATTCCAAACCAATCGGCCACACGAATAATCGTACCCATGTTTCCTGGATCTTGAATGTCGTCTAAAGCCAGACTTAGTTTCGAACTCAAATTATCGTTTGTCCATTTATAATCAGGTTTTACGAAAACAGCCAGAACGCCTTGCGGACTTTTTTGATTCGTGATTTTTTGAAGTTCAAGTTCATTTACTTCAATCAATTCTGCGGCATTAATTTTAGCGTTGTTTTTCAGCCATTCGCTGGTGGCAATCAACATCGAACAGGCAAATGCCGGAGCCAAATCAGTTACCAATTTAGTTCCTTCGGCAATAAAGAGTCCTGTTTCGTCACGATATTTTTTTTGGGACAAACTTGAAATAAGTTTAATTTTACTTTTTGATAACATCGGATGTTTTAAGGTTGTTTTAATTTCAACTTATCTTGATCGGTTTCGAAGTAGCGAAATCTTTAAATAATTAAGGATCCAAAAAACTTTATTATCCTAAAATTGAAAGCAGCGTTTTATTTAAAGGATTAAAATTTAATGGCACAAAGCTAACAAAGAAAACGATAAAAAGCTATATTTGCAAATTATTTTTTATTCATTTTTTTGCCTTGTTATGAAGTGGAGATTTATTTATCCTTTATTTTCTTTTATTTTGCTATTTACTGCCTGCAACACAACCAAATACGTGCCAGATGGCGAGTATTTGCTTAATAAAGTAAGCATAAAAACAGATACCAAAAACATCAACAAAGACGAATTGACTGATTATTACAGACAAACACCCAATGCAGCAGTTTTTGGAGTTTTCAAAATGCAATTGGGCATTTACAATTGGGCTGGAAATGATACCACAAAATGGACAAACAGAATGTTGAAAAGAATAGGTGATCCACCGGTACTCTATAATTCTTCACTTACTTCATTAACTGTCCAACAACTTCAGCGTGTTTTAGAAAACAAAGGGTATATTCATGCAAAAGTAGAGAGCAACCTCACCACTAAAGGCAAAAAGGCAAATGTAGAATATATTGTAAACTCAAACAAGCCCTACATCTTACGTAACTATACCGTTAATGTCAAAAATAAGATGTTAAACGAAACAGCGTTGGACACTTCGCGTACTTTAATACGACCAAATATGCTGTTTGATGTTGATATTCTTAACGCAGAGCGAGAAAGAATTGCCAGCAGGCTTCGACAAATTGGATACTACAACTTCAATAAAGAATTTCTAATTTATACTGCCGATAGTACGCTTAAGTCAAATCAAGTAGATATAACACTTGAAGTACAAGATTATCTGAAACGCTCCGATGATTCCATTTCAAACATTATTTTCAAAAAATATTCCATTCGCAAAGTTACTTTTTATAGCAATACCGATGCTAATATTGTTAACGATGTATCAAATATTGGTAAGATGGATACTGTTCAATTCCGGAATTTCATATTGATAAGTCCAAAAGACCAAACCATAAAGCTGGATGCGTTAGTTCAAAACACCTTTATTAATCCGGAAAATATTTACAGCGACAGATCAGTTGAGCGGACTTATTCGGCACTCAACTCGTTAGGTCCGATTAAATATGTCAACATCAGTTTTAAAGAAACATCAGACACCCTTTTAGATTGCAATATTCTTATCGTTCCATCGAAAACAATTTCTGTTTCCACAGAATTAGAAGGAACATATACCGGAGGATATTGGGGAGTTGCCGGAAACATAAATTACATTGACAGAAACCGTTTTAAAGGCGCTGAAACACTTTCCGTTTTGGGTCGGATAGCTTTTGAATGGCAAAAAGGAATATGGGCACAAGAATGGGGCGCACAGGTAGGATTGAAATTTCCTCGATTTATGCTCCCAATTGGCAACTATGATTTTAAAAGAAACATTCATGCCAATACCGAATTTACAACTGCCTTTTCTTATCAATTACGTCCTGCTGAATTTTCAACAATTAGTGTGGGAGCTGGTGTAAAATACTCATGGAACAGGCGTCAATTTCAACATAGTTTCCAGTTATTCGATTTGAATTATATCTATTTTCCAGTAATAGAACCTGCATTTAGAGACAGTTTTTTAAATCCTGTACAACCAAAATTTAATCCATACAACTACGAGAATCATTTTATAATGCGTACGGGTTATGCCGGATCATACACAAATTTTAGCGCCAATCGTCCACTGAGAAACTTTTCCACCATGCGATATAATATTGAAACTGCTGGTAATTTATTATATGGACTGAATCATTTGCTTGGAAGTGTTCCCAGTAGTGTAGATGGCTCCTTTAGGCTTTTCAATATTCGCTATTCGCAATATGTGAAGGGAGAATACAATATTACTCATCACCAAATTTATAATGCTGAAAATCGGTTTGTATATCATTTAGGCATTGGAGTGGGCGTTCCATATGGCAATGCCAATTCCATTCCTTATGAAAAACGATTTTATAGTGGCGGAGCAAATAGTGTAAGAGGTTGGAGTGAGAGTACATTAGGTCCGGGCGGTTATAAAAATACAACTGGTATAAATTACAAATCAAGAGATTACAATCAAGTAGGCGATATAAAATTAGACATGAACCTGGAGTACAGGGCAAAAATGTTTTGGTTAATGGAAGGAGCACTTTTTCTGGATGCGGGAAATATATGGACCATTCAGGATTATGATACTCAAAAAAATGGCACTTTCAGATTTGATACTTTTATGAAGCAAATTGCAATTGCATATGGTTTTGGGATTCGTTTCGATTTTTCTTTCTTTATTGCACGTGTTGATGTAGGCGTGAAACTTTTCGATCCTGTACTAACCCGACGTGAACAATGGCGTGTAAACCCAAATTTCAACGATGATTTTGCTTTACACTTCGCTATTGGATATCCGTTTTAAGTTTGAAAGTTCTTAAAGTTCAAAAGTTTGTAAAGTCAGTTCTTTTTCGAGTTTTTCTTCTCTAGTTTTTTCTCGCCTAGCAAATCATAAGTCATTCGATGATAAGGCGTTGTTCCGGACGAACGAATAGCAGCGCGATGTTTTAGAGTAGGATAGGCTTTATTCTTATTCCATGCATAGACTGGGAATTCGGCATGAAGCTTTTGCATTTTTTCATCCCGGTGTGTTTTGGCTAATACCGATGCGGCTGCAATGGATAAATATTTACTATCTCCTTTTACAATTGTTTGGTGGTGAATATCAGCATAAGGTTTAAATTTATTTCCATCAACAATAATAAATCCCGGACGAATACTTAATTTATCAATGGCTCTATGCATAGCTAGAATCGAAGCATTCAAAATATTGATTTCATCAATTTCGTAATTATCAACTTCGGCTACAGCCCATGCCAATGCTTCATTCTCAATTATTGGACGTAATAAGTCTCGTTCATGTTCCGAAAGCTGTTTGGAGTCGTTCAACTGAGGACAATAAAAATCAGGAGGTAAAATAACGGCAGCCGCTACCACCGGACCAGCCAAACAGCCTCGACCGGCTTCATCACAACCGCATTCATTTGGAAAAAATGAATAATTTTCTTTCAAACCTTTCGTTTCCACAAAAAGCAGAATGTCATCATCAGTAATTTTTGATTTTGTTGTCTTCATCGGTGGTATCTTTATCAAAGTCAAACTTTTTATTGGTTTTGGTTTCGTTCCACAATGCAGGTCCAAATTTCATTAAAGGCTTATAAGTAAGGGATTGTTCTTTTGTTTCTATCTTTACAATTGAAAACCGACTATCTAATGCATCAAATATATTTAACAAAACGCTTACTATTAGTGCGTATTTTAAACCACCAAAAATACCACCCATCAATTTATTAAACCCACCTAAGGACAATGAACTAAATAGCTTATCCAACATGTTGGCTATAACAAGCAAAATTACAGCAATAGTTACAAATAAAATCAAGTAGGCAACTGGTTTAGATGTTTTTGAAGAAAATTCGAATGATTTTTCAAGCATTTCTGAAACTGATGGAGCAAATATTTTTGCACCATAAATTCCGAAAACAATTGCAGCTAAAGATGTGAGTTCTTTAATTAAACCTTTAAAAAGGCCAAAAACAAATCCAATTGTAATTGGAATCAAAACTAAAAGGTCTAAGGAATTCATGTTACTGCGGTTTAAGTCTTGCAAAGATAAATAAAAATAAATGACTAAAAACTGCGAACTATGGGTTTATTTAAAGTTTTAAAATGAACTATCTTCAAAACAGATTGCTACATCAAAATTTTGTAAATCTGAATGAAAAGGGTATAATAATGCAAGTCAATATGTTAAAATATATTTTGGCATAGAAATTGAAATGGAATGTATACGAATAAAAAAAAACGTATCGAGCATTTAACCAGAATATTTACAGTTTAAAAAAACACGATTATGAAAGCAAAAGTAGCAAGCCTGTTAGTGGTAATATTACTTACAACCACTCAATGTATGGCACAGAAAAGAATCACTGTAGAAGCTCAAAGCAATGACATTAGTTATAATCTTGACTTAAAAGCCGTGGCTTCTATCTTTGGTGAATCGAGAGATTTGGAAGAATTCGAAATGAGATTAAATGACTATGACAGTCAAATTTCGAACCTGGATTTGAATAATGATGGTGAAGTCGATTATTTAAGGGTTATCGAATCCTCTGAAAGCAATGTACACGTTGTTGTAATACAAGCTGTTCTCGACAGAAATGTTTTTCAGGATGTAGCAACAATAGTGGTCGAAAAAAACAGATATAACAGAACTTACGTTCAGATAATTGGCGATCCGTACCTTTATGGAAACAATTATGTAATAGAACCTTCTTTTTATAGGACTCCATCAATTTTCTCTTATCTTTGGAGCAGCAGATACCATTATTGGAATTCACCATACTATTGGGGCTATTATCCAAGTTATTACCGGTATCGTAATCCATACGAAGTAAATCTTTATTTATCACATATTAATTCACACATAAATCATAGACATGATTATCGGTATTCTACTTACAGACAAAATGTATATTCTGAAAGATTACAAAAATCCATTAGTCGCAATGACTATAGCAAGAGATATCCTGATCGTACATTCAGTAGCCGAAATGAAAATGTTAGGAATAAAAAAGAAATTGAAACCAGAAGAGATATAAATACAAGACCAAGCGGTTCAAGATCAGAATCTGGAAGAAGAACAGAACAAGGTATTGAAAGATCAAATGGAAGCCGAACGGAACGTAATTCTTCCGGAACAAGAAATACAAGTCCAACATGGAATGGCGGCGGAACAATTCAAAGAAATACAACTCCATCAAGAGGGTCTGGAAATTCTGAGATAAAAAGAGAGTCGAATAAACGATCAATCGAATCAGGACGTAAAGTAAATGAAAGCGTACAAAGACCTTCTGAAAATCGTATAGAACGAAATACAAATACGAATACTCGTCCTACAAACAACAGAACTTATGAAACACGTCCTTCTACAAATAGAACTGAAAGCACAAATCCAACTATCAAACGAGAAAGCAATACAAACAGAGTTGCTCCTACGGTAAATACACCAAGAAGAAGTGTGGAGTCTAAACCAGCAGAACGGAAAGCTCCGGAAAGTAGACCGACAACGGAAACTAAATCAGAAAAAAGAAGTCGATCCACAGATAGCAATTCTGGTAGAAGATAATTACATTTAGATAGATGTTTATTTATTTAACTTAAGCCGTTGAGATGTTCCAATCAGGAAATCTTAACGGCTTTCTTATTGTTTTATTGGCTTTTGAAATTAGTAACTTTAATTATTTCTTATGATGAAAAACCGCAAGATACTCTTGTTCTGTTTGTCCGGGAGTAGGAATAAATTCTACTTTATGCAAACAATTCAAGGCTGATAAATCCATAATGGTAGAAAAACCTGAACGTGAAATTATTTTTTTACTTCCTATAAGAACCGAAGCCATTTCGGAATCGGAGAGATGCGAAACAAGGCTGACATTTCCAATTTTCCGTTCAGTATTGACAACTTGAGGTTTTCCGCAAATAATCAAAGACACGTAACTTTCATTCCTTAATTTTTCTATTAAACTTTCTTCAAAAATGGTGCGTTGTGGTTCTACGCCTGAGATAACCACCACAACTTCAAACTTAGTATTTGGTTTTAAGTCAATCAGATTTTGAAATCGCGAAAGCGGTCCTATGAATTTGGCATTAGATGGCAAACGGTATTTATGCGATAAATCGCCAGACAAACCCCCACACTCATTATTATCAGGAATCCAACATTCGTTGTAACGATTGATAAAACAACGATGAATAAACCAAACTAAGGGCTCAAGTGTTTTTAAGCCGTGTGGCATTTTCACCATCAATTGATGCGTAATGTAAATGGAATGAACACATTTATGCCACATTCCGAAGCGATTATCCGAAATGATTTGATCGAAAGGTTCTGTTCTCAATAATTTATTGAGCCAAAAATGTTCTTTTACAATGCCACGAATGATTTTTGGAATAGAAAAACCTATCGAACTTATTTGAGATTTACCCGAGGAATAAGAAATAGAGTAGGAAGGAAACTCAATAAACCGAAGCGATGGAAACTCCTGTTGCAGAAATTCAAGTGGAAAACCATTTGCTGCCACTGCCAGCTCATGACCTTGTGCCATTAGCTGTAGGATAATAGGCACGCATCGGGTAGCATGTCCCAAACCCCAATTTAACGGACAAACGAGAATTTTCATGACCTTCCAATTCCAAAAGAACCCCTAACTCTTAAAGTACGAGAACGACCCCCAACCCCTAAAGGGGGGCTGAAATTACTTTCGTCTATATTATTCGATATTATATTTTCAGTCATCAGAAGTAATATTTTTTACTCCCCGCAATTTATCCCGATTTTTATCGGGAGGGGTTGGGGGTTTGTCATCCTGCAACTGAAACAACAAATCCTCTGGTTCTTGTTTTTTCGGCAATCGCCTTTAATTCTTCTTGCGAAATTTTCTGTAGATTTTGAACCGGAGTTTCACGGTCGAGGGTGTAAATCATAACTTGTTGGGGACGAATTATTTCCAATGCATCAAGCCATGCGTTTAACTCGTTTTCGGTGGTATTATCAATAATTTCATTTTTATAATTACCTCTCAAAAACATGGTTTGAATTATCAAGTGTCCTTCAAACTTTTTTAATTGTTCTATAAACCATTCAACGGTGTATTTCTTGCTTGTTGGTCGATCCAATAATTGAAGTGTTCTATTGATAGCTGTGTCAAATTTCAGTATATTATTGTCTATTTTATTCAGTGCTCTGAAAACAGAAAGTTTATGTATTTGGGTCGAATTCGACAATACGCTTACTTTGGCGGTTGGGCAATATTGATTTCTCAACAGCATTGTATCGTCAATAATCCCCTCGAAATCTTTATGAAGCGTTGGCTCACCATTTCCTGCAAAAGTAATGACATCGGGCATTTGACCTTCTTTCACCATTTCTTTTAGTTTTGCTTCCAATGCTTCACTCACTTGTTCTCGTGTAGGAATTGGCGATTCCTGCATGGTAGTATTAAAACCGCACTCGCAATAGATACAATCAAACGTGCAAATTTTTGCATCAACTGGCAATAGGTTTACACCCAAAGAAAGACCCAATCTGCGACTGTGGATGGGTCCAAATATTAGTTGGTTGAATAAGATCATTTCATTTTTATTTATGAATTTGCCCAAAATTAAACGTTGGGAAAAGATATTTTAAGTAATTGAAAATATTTATTGATATGTTATTTTGAAATAACTTTCAATAGCAATACCAATCGGTAGCTTTCTACTTGTAACTAAACCCTTGTAACTACTTAGCTAGTTATAATTTTATGATTATTCTTTCACCCAGCGTTTTAGAAAGTTGTTTTTTTACAATTTCAAGTTGACTCATTTCCTGCATAATCTGATCAACCAATGCATTATTTTTCAAATCGTTGGCTGATTTCATTTCCATAAGTTTTTGTTTTATTTTTTCCAGAATTAAACAGTTTTTAAATTCAAAAACCACACGTGGAACCAAATCAATAAAGCGATCGGCATCAGCTTCCACTTTTTTTACTTTCGAATGGATCCTGCTTAACGTATATTTATCTGTCACCAGTTCTGCAGTTAGCATACTTATTTGACCATTTTGGTGATACAGGAAAAATTTTTCGGCTACAAAATTTTTCTGTTTATGATGAGCCTTATATTCTTCCAGCATTAAAGAATGAATTGCATTGTCAAACACCAGATTGTCGTGTTCTAATTCTTCCATAATATAATCACCTACAGTTATAGGTTCTTGTTTGGCATCATCAGAATAGAAAAAGACAGCTTCACCATGCTTTATCAATATTTGGAGAATATTCCGTTCTTGATCTTCAAATTTTGATGCAACAACGCCAACTTCGTCGGGCAGAAAGAAATCATCGGGTGGTCCCGAGTTGGTGACGTCATTTGGTCGGCGTAAAGCAATTTTGTCTTGCTCGGAATTTTTAAGCTTATTGATTTCGTAGTAGAGCATTTGCTCTTCAACATTCAGCAACGTGCTGCACTCTTTTACATACTCACCCCTAATGGCAGTGTTTGGAATAATGGAAATACTTCGAACAATATCCAATACCAATCCTGCACGTTTTACAGGATCTTTTCCGGCTTCGGCGAGCAGTAAATTGGTTTTAAAACGAATAAAATCAGCAGCATTTCGTTCCACATAATCAATAAAATCAGATGCATTGGTTTTGCGGGCAAAAGAATCAGGATCGTCACCATCGGGCAACAGCAGAACTTTGATGTTTAAACCCTCTTCAAGCAACAAATCAATTCCACGAATGGACGCTTTAATTCCGGCAGCATCGCCATCATAAATTATGGTTACATTTTCCGTAAACCGGTGAATTAATCGAATTTGTCCAGGCGTAAGCGACGTACCTGATGAAGCTACAACATTTTCGATACCACTTTGATGCATCGAAATCACGTCCGTGTAACCTTCCACCAAAAAGCAGCGGTCTTGTTTTACTATGGCTTGCTTGGCAAAATATATTCCATAGAGTTCGTTGCTTTTGTGATATATTTCCGATTCGGGCGAATTGACGTATTTCGCCATTTTGTCGTCCTTTTTTAGAATACGACCACCAAATGCCACCACTTTGCCCGAAAGCGAATGTACAGGAAACATAACCCGACCCCGGAATCGATCGGCAAGGTAATTATTGTCACCTTCGAGCGTGAGCCCGGTTTTAATCAGGTACTCCTTATTATAACCTGCTTTTATAGCAGATTGCGTAAATGCATCACGCTGTTCGAGACTGTAACCGAGTTGGAATTTTTGTATAATATCGTCTCTAAATCCTCGTTCACGGAAATAACTAAGTCCTATAGACTTGCCATCAATATGATTGTGAAGGGTATGTGCAAAATGCTTTTGTGCAAAATCATTGACCAGAAACATGCTTTCGCGATCGTTTCGCACCGCCATTTCTTCGGGACTCAGTTCACGTTCATGAACTTCAATATTGTATTTTTTTGCTAAATACTTTAGTGCTTCATAATACGTTATCTGCTCATGCTCCATAATGAAATGCACTGAGTTGCCACCTTTACCACATCCGAAACATTTAAATATACCTTTTGCAGGAGAAACAATAAACGATGGCGTTTTCTCGCCATGAAACGGACACAACCCCAACAAGTTCACCCCGCGTTTCTTCAGGGTAACATAATCAGATACTACATCTTGAATTTGTGCGGCTTCAGTTATTCGGTCTATTGTTGGTTGGTCAATCATATATATAAGTTTAGCTCTAACTCAATTCTATTTTCAGAAAAAAAAAGCGTTGAACTGTTTTATGAGTATTAATCTAATCAAAAAAAACTGGACACAAAACTACTTATTTTATTCTAGAAAATAACTTATTGTGAAATTAAAAAATGTGATTTAGCAATGTAAAAAATATTCTTATATTTTACACAATTTTCGCCTACTGAGTCGAATTTAAATAGATTTCAAATTTTAAATGAATTTACAAACTTCTAATTCAGACAAAAAATTACTACGGAAGAATCCTAATAAGTATAAAAAACAAAAATCCGATTATGCAATTTCTATTGCATAATCGGAAATTATTATTTTACATGAGAAAACTATATTTTTTTCACGCGAACAGCATTCATGCCTTTCATTCCACGTTCTAATTCAAAGTTAACATTATCGCCTTCTTTCACTTCTTGCAACAATCCTTTTACGTGTACGAAGAATTTTTCTTGCGTCCCAGTTTCTTTTATAAAGCCAAATCCTTTCGAATCATCAAAAAAATCAATCTTACCACTTCTTACGGCAGGAACTTCAATATCTTCTCTTCTTGATACGCCGATTTCAATAGTTGAAGCATCTACTTTTCTTTTCTTTGATGGATCTGGAGGAGTATTAGATAGGTTCCCATTTTCATCAACATAAGCAATCATATTATCGAACCCTGATTCCGATGAGTTTGATTTACGCTCTTCCTTTTTTTGAATTTTATCTTGTCTTTTTTTTAAACGTTTTTTCTCGTTTTCTTGCTTAATAAATGAATTCTGAGATTTTGCCATTCAACTTAATGATTTTTTTTAAATGAAGTGAAAAATGATTGATTTGAGAACCAGATTTTTTATGGGTTATCCAAAAAAACGGTATTTATAATTGAATTCAATCCCATTGTACAAAAAGAATGATTCAAACGGGATGAATAATCAATTATTTGCGCACAAAGATACTATAAAAAAACGGAATGTACATTCAATTGAACTTTAGGTGCTTAAAAACTAGGATGAATAGATGTATTTCGTGCTATTTACATGACAACATAATATAACAATTTTCAAATTACCTATTTTAAACAGTACCAATAAATAAAATTTACAACATTTTGATGGTAATTTAAGTCTCCAATTAAATTATGAATTATTCTCCAAATAAAAAAACTTTAAATTCAATTTATAGTTTTTAAAAAGGAAACAAAATAGACATTAATATGCCCGTCAACCAGAAAATTATGTTGTTTTTATTCTGCCTAAGTCAATCGCCTTAAGCGTATTATAATAGAATAAAAAATATTTACAACAAGGTTGTTGCAGATTAAAATATTATATCTATCTTTGCAACCCATTTTGGATAAAAACCAATTGGATATAAATAAAGTATTTAAGTTACAAAAAACAAAGTAAAAATGCCTACAATTCAGCAATTAGTTAGAAAAGGAAGAGCAGAAATCATCGTGCAAAGCAAATCCCGCGCATTGGATTCTTGTCCACAGCGTCGAGGTGTTTGTGTTCGTGTGTACACTACAACTCCTAAAAAACCGAACTCGGCTATGCGTAAAGTGGCTCGTGTACGTTTAACTAACCAAAAAGAAGTGAATGCTTACATTCCGGGCGAAGGTCACAACTTGCAAGAACACTCTATCGTATTAGTACGTGGTGGTCGTGTAAAAGATCTTCCGGGAGTACGTTATCACGTGGTTCGTGGAACACTCGATACAGCCGGCGTAAGTGGTCGCACACAACGTCGTTCGAAATACGGAGCAAAACGCCCAAAACCAGGTCAGCCAGCAGCTAAAGGAGCAAAAGGTGCACCGGTAAAAGGAAAAAAGAAATAAGTAGAACACCGAAACAATTGTAGAAGCTGAAAATGCTGATGCAAGTTTCAATCTCCTTTCAAAAAAAACTAACAAAATCAAGTTTAAACACTTGTTGGCGTTTTAGGTAGCAGATGAAAGGTTGAGTAAATGGCTCGGAGGAGTCGTTGAAGTAAGACTAAAAGCAACCAAAAAACAAAAACGGAAATTTTAAGTAAAAATGAGAAAATCGAAACCAAAAAAGAGGGTCGTATTACCTGATCCGGTTTTCAATGAATCAATGGTAACAAAGTTTGTTAACCATTTGATGTATGATGGAAAGAAGTCTACAGCTTTCGACATATTTTATTCATCGCTCGAAACTGTCAAGAACAAACTTCCTAACGAAGAGAAATCCCCACTTGAAATTTGGAAAAAAGCCCTCGAAAACATTACTCCGCTAGTAGAAGTAAAATCTCGTCGCGTGGGTGGTGCTACATTCCAAGTTCCTACTGAAATCCGTGCTGATCGCAAGGAATCAATCTCAATGAAAAATCTTATTATGTATTCACGCAAACGTGGAGGACGCTCGATGGCTGATAAATTGGCCGCCGAGATTGTTGATGCATTCAATAACCAGGGTGGCGCATTCAAGCGTAAAGAAGATATGCACCGCATGGCTGAAGCTAACCGCGCATTTGCTCACTTTAGATTTTAATTGACAACAAAAAATTAAAAAGTAAGAAATGGCTAAAGGAGATTTAAATTATAATAGAAACATCGGGATCATGGCGCATATCGACGCTGGAAAAACTACAACTTCCGAGCGTATTTTGTTCTACACAGGTTTGACACACAAAATCGGTGAAGTTCATGATGGTGCTGCTACAATGGACTGGATGGAACAAGAGCAAGAACGTGGTATTACTATCACTTCTGCTGCAACAACTACTTCTTGGGATTATATGGGTGATAAATACAAAATCAACCTTATTGACACTCCGGGACACGTTGATTTTACAGTTGAGGTAGAGCGTTCTTTACGTATTTTGGATGGTGCAGTCGCAACATTCTGTGCAGTTGGTGGTGTTGAGCCTCAATCTGAAACAGTATGGCGCCAGGCTGACAAATATAATGTACCTCGTATTGGTTTCGTAAATAAAATGGACCGTTCTGGTGCTGATTTTTACGAAGTAATTCGTCAAATCAAAACTGTTTTGGGTGCTAAACCTTGTCCTATTCAAATTCCAATCGGAGCTGAAGAAAAATTCAAAGGCGTTATCGATTTAGTGAAAATGAAAGCTATTCTATGGCATGACGAATCAATGGGTGCAGAGTACTCAGTAGAGGAAATTCCTGCAGATTTATTAGCCGAAGCAGAAGAATGGAGAGAAAAAATGCTCGAAATTGTTGCTGAATACGATGATGTGCTGATGGAGAAATTCTTTGATGATCCGTCTTCTATTACTGTCGAAGAAATTCAAGTTGCTATACGTAAAGCTACACTTTCAATGGAAATAAATCCAATGATTTGTGGTTCAGCTTTTAAGAATAAAGGTGTTCAAACAATGCTTGATGCAGTTTGTGCTTACCTTCCAAGCCCATTAGACACTCCAGAAACAATTGGTTACGATCCTCGTGACCCTGAAAAACAAGTTATACGTCATCCTGATGCAAAAGAACCTTTATGTGCTCTTGCATTTAAGATTGCAACGGACCCTTATGTAGGTCGCTTGTGTTTCTTCAGAGTTTATTCAGGTAAACTTGAAGCTGGTTCGTACGTTTATAATACTCGTTCTGAAAAGAAAGAACGTATTTCACGTATTTTCCAAATGCACTCAAATAAACAAAACGCAGTTGAATTAATTTCAGCTGGTGATATTGGTGCTGGAGTTGGATTTAAAGACATTCGTACTGGTGATACTTTGTGTGATGAAAATCACCAAATTACATTGGAATCTATGGATTTCCCTGCACCCGTTATTGGTATTTCTATTGAGCCTAAAACTCAAAAGGATTTAGATAAATTAGGTCTTGGATTGTCAAAATTAGCAGAAGAAGATCCTACGTTTACAGTTCATACACAAGAACAATCAGGTCAAACAATTATTAGTGGTATGGGTGAACTTCATCTTGAAATCATTATCGATCGGTTGAAACGTGAGTTTAAAGTTGAATGTAACCAAGGTCGCCCTCAGGTAAATTATAAAGAAGCTATTACTCAAACAGTTCAATTGCGCGAAACTTACAAAAAACAATCTGGTGGACGTGGTAAGTTTGCCGATATGATTGTAAAAGTGGAACCAATGGATAAAGATTTTGAAGGTGGTCCATTACAATTTATTGACTCTGTAAAAGGTGGTAATATCCCTAAAGAATTTATTCCTTCTATCCAAAAAGGATTTGCAAATGCAATGAAAAATGGTGTATTGGCAGGATTCCCATTAGACAACTTGAAAGTTACTGTCCTTGACGGATCATTTCACGCTGTTGACTCGGATCAATTATCATTTGAAATATGTGCCTCTATAGCTTATAAAACCGCTTGTGCCAAAGCAAGACCAGTTCTATTGGAACCAATCATGAAAATGGAAGTGGTTACGCCAGAAGAAAACATGGGTGATGTAATTGGGGATTTAAACAAACGCCGTGGACAAGTTGAAGGTATGGAATCAAGCCGTTCTGGTGCTCGTGTTGTAAAAGCTAAAGTTCCATTATCCGAAACATTCGGTTATGTTACTGCTTTACGTACTATTAGTTCTGGTCGTGCTACTTCTACAATGGAATTTGATCATTATGCCGAAGTAACCAATGCAATTGCAAAAGTAGTTGTAGCTGAAGCTAAAGGTAAAGTAGAATTACTATAAAAAGGCTCCATAAATTTCCTAAGGGGGACTTTTGGCAGTTTTTGAAACAATAATTGATATTTAGTTAGTGAATGACTCTTAACTAAATTCTAAAACAAATAAAAGAATAACAAAATCATAATCGCTCAATAAGTCCCCATTGTGGGATTTAGGGGCTCAATAAAAACGACAATGAGTCAAAAGATCAGAATTAAATTAAAATCTTACGATCACAACTTGGTTGACAAATCAGCTGAAAAAATCGTAAAAACAGTAAAAGCTACCGGTGCTGTTGTAAGCGGACCAATTCCATTACCTACTCACAAACGTATCTTCACTGTAAACCGTGCTACTTTCGTAAACAAGAAATCACGTGAACAATTTCAACTTTCATCGTATAAACGTCTAATAGACATTTACAATTCAACCAGCAAAACTGTTGATGCATTGATGAAACTAGAATTGCCAAGCGGTGTTGAAGTAGAAATCAAAGTTTAATAGCTGCTACGAGTTACAAGTATTCAGTTACGAGTAATTCGAGCAAATTTAAATATTTTACGTGTTAAGTTTCTTGTAACTTGTAACCCGTAACTTGTAACTAAATTAATTAAAACGACCGATCCCCCGTATTGGGGTTAGGGGTCATTAAACAACAATTGAAATGCCAGGATTATTAGGAAAAAAAATCGGAATGACATCCGTTTTCAGTGCCGATGGTAAAAATGTACCATGCACTGTTATCGAAGCAGGTCCTTGTGTTGTTACTCAAATCAAATCAGTAGAAGCTGATGGTTATGAAGCTGTTCAGGTAGGTTTTCAGGTTAAAACTGAAAAACACACGAACAAAGCTGAAGCCGGAATTTTCAAAGCTGCTGGAGTAGCACCTCAAAGACACTTGGTTGAGTTCAAAGGATTCGAAACTGAATTCAAATTGGGTGATGCTATCACTTGCGAAATGTTTGAAGCAGACACGTTCGTCGACGTAGTTGGAACTTCAAAAGGTAAAGGATTCCAGGGAGTTGTAAAACGCCATGGTTTTGCTGGGGTAGGTCAAGCTACTCACGGTCAACATAACCGTCTACGTGCACCGGGTTCATTAGGAGCTTCTTCGTATCCTTCACGTGTATTTAAAGGTATGCGTATGGGTGGCCGCATGGGTGGTGACAAAGTTACCATGCAGAACTTAAAAATATTAAAAGTAATTCCTGAGCATAACTTGATCTTGATCAAAGGTTCAGTTCCAGGAGCGAAAGGTTCAATCGTAATCATCAATAAATAACCATGGAACTAAGTATAGTAAATATTAAAGGAGAAGACACAGGAAGAAAAGTATCGCTGAACGATGCTATCTTCGGTATTGAGCCAAATGACCATGCTATTTATTTAGATGTGAAACAATATTTGGCCAACCAACGTCAAGGAACACACTCGTCAAAAGGCAGAAGCCAATTGTCTGGTAGTACTCGTAAATTAGGAAAACAAAAAGGTGGCGGCGGCGCTCGTCCCGGTGATATTAAATCGGGTGTTCGTGTCGGTGGTGGTCGTATGTTTGGTCCTACACCTCGCGATTACAACTTCAAATTGAACAAGAAAGTAAAACAATTGGCACGTAAATCTGCTCTATCGTATAAAGCGATTGAGAACATGATTACAGTAGTTGACAGCATTAACTTTGAGACTCCAAAAACCAAAGAAATCGTGTCAATGACAAAAAGTTTACAAATAGCTGATAAAAAGCCGCTAATTATTTTAGCAACCGCAAATATAAACGTATATTTGTCGGCTCGTAATTTATCTAAGGTAAATGTCGTAACAGTTTCGGAATTAAGCACTTACATAGTTCTTAATGCCAAATCGCTTGTATTAACTGAAGAAGCAGTATCAGCAGTAGAACAAATTTTTAAAGCATAAGGAGACAGAATATGGGAATTATCATAAAACCAATCGTTACAGAAAAGATGACTAAGCTGGGCGACAAACTGAATCGCTATGGCTTTAAAGTTCAAAAAACCGCAAACAAGATTGAGATCAAACAAGCGGTTGAAGCGATGTATAATGTAACTGTAAATGAAGTGAATACAATGGTTGTAGCACCTAAGAAAAAAAGCCGCTTTACAAAAGGTGGTGTAATTAAAGGTAGTGCATCAGCTTATAAGAAAGCTATTGTTACAGTGAAAGATGGAGAACAAATTGATTTTTATAGCAATATTTAATAAGAAAAATGGCTGTACGTAAACTAAGACCCACAACACCGGGGCAAAGACACAAGATTATTGGTACGTTCGAAACAATTACTACGAATGCACCAGAGAAATCTCTTGTGAGAGGCGGAACGAAATCCGGAGGTCGTAACCACGATGGTAAAATGACTATCCGTAACGTTGGTGGCGGACACAAGCAGAAATATAGAGTAATTGACTTTAAACGCAACAAAGAGGGAGTTCCCGCTGTGGTAAAGGAAATCGAATACGATCCGAATCGTTCGGCACGTATCGCATTACTTTATTATGTTGATGGTGAAAAAAGATACATTCTTGCGCCAAATGGATTGCAAGTTGGTCAGAAAATCGTTTCTGGAGCGGAAGCTGCTCCTGAAGTTGGTAACGCATTGCCGTTGCAAAACATTCCACTGGGAACTATAATTCATAGCATTGAATTACGCCCAGGTCAAGGTGCCGCGATGGTACGTTCGGCAGGAACATTTGCACAACTCACTTCACGTGAGGACAAGTATTGCATTGTCAAATTGCCTTCAGGTGAAGTTCGCAAAGTGCTTGGCACTTGTATCGCTACTATTGGTAGCGTAGGAAACTCTGACCATGCACTAGAAAGATCAGGTAAAGCAGGACGCTCACGCTGGCTTGGACGCCGTCCACGCGTTCGTGGTGTTGCAATGAATCCGGTTGATCACCCCATGGGTGGTGGCGAAGGCCGCGCTTCTGGAGGACACCCACGTTCTCGCAAAGGCTTGTTAGCTAAAGGGTTCAAAACGCGCTCTAAAAAGAAGCAATCAAGTCAATATATTATTGAAAGAAAGAAAAAATAATCGAAAAAATTAAGTAAATAATATGAGCCGTTCATTAAAAAAAGGACCCTACATCTACTTGAAGCTAGAGAATAAAGTATTAGCTATGAATGAAAGCGGAAAAAAGACCGTGATCAAAACATGGGCTCGCGCTTCAATGATATCACCTGATTTTGTAGGTCACACAATTGCAGTTCACAATGGTAATAAGTTTATCCCCGTGTATGTAACCGAAAATATGGTTGGTCACAAGTTAGGCGAATTTTCTCCTACTCGTAACTTCCGCGGTCACGGTGGTAAGAAAAAATAATCCATTGAAATTTAAAATCAGAAAAAAATAAACATTTCAAGAAAATGGGTGCAAGAAAAAAAATATCAGCCGAAGAAAGAAAAGAAGCTAACAAGACTCTTTACTTTGCCAAGCTCAACGGAGTTCCTACCTCACCACGTAAAATGCGCCTTGTGGCGGATATGATCCGTGGCATGGAAGTGAACAAAGCATTGAGCGTACTGAAGTTTTCGTCAAAAGAAGCTTCGGGACGATTAGAAAAATTGCTTAAATCAGCTATTGCTAACTGGGAAACAAAAACAGAGCAAAAAGCCGATAATGCAAACTTATATGTAAGTGGAATTTCAGTAGATTCAGCAACTATGCTTAAACGTCTGCGCACAGCTCCACAAGGTCGTGGTTACCGCATTCGTAAACGTTCTAACCACGTTACATTGTTTGTTGACTCAAAGAATACTAACGATAATCAAAATTAATTGCTCGATGGGACAAAAAATTAATCCAATAAGTAACCGCTTAGGTATCATTCGTGGTTGGGATTCAAACTGGTATGGTGGAAACAATTATGGTGATACCATTCTTGAAGATCACAAAATCAGAAAATATCTCAATGCCCGTTTAGCAAAAGCGAGTATCTCGCGCATTGTTATCGAACGTACTTTGAAACTAGTTACTATAACCGTTTGTACTGCCCGTCCGGGTATTATTATCGGTAAAGGTGGTCAAGAAGTTGACAAATTGAAAGAAGAATTGAAAAAAATTACTGATAAAGAAGTACAAATCAACATCTTCGAAGTAAAACGTCCGGAATTGGATGCAGTTATCGTTGCTAACAACGTAGCTCGTCAGGTTGAAGGAAAAATAGCTTACCGTCGTGCAACTAAAATGGCAATTCAGTCAACCATGAGAATGGGTGCTGAAGGAATCAAAATCATGTGTTCAGGTCGTTTGAATGGTGCTGAGATGGCACGTTCAGAAATGTATAAAGAAGGAAGAACTCCACTTCATACATTCAGAGCCGATATTGATTATGCACACGCCGAAGCAATGACAAAAGTTGGTATCATTGGTATCAAAGTATGGATTTGCCGTGGTGAAAAATATGGCAAAGTTGACTTAGCTCCAAACTTTACTGCTACAAAAGAAACATCACGTGGTGGTGAACGTAGCTATGGAGACCGTAATGATCGTAAAGATCGTAACGACCGTGGTGGAAAAGGTGGCTTTAAAAAGAGAAAAAATTAACTGTTATTAATGAATTTGATTTAAGGAAATATTATGTTACAACCTAAAAAAACAAAGTTCAGGAGACAGCAGAAGGGGCGCATGAAAGGAAATGCCCAAAGAGGTAATCAGTTGGCTTTCGGATCTTTTGGAATAAAATCATTAGAATCTAAATGGCTAACTGGTCGTCAAATTGAAGCCGCCCGTATTGCTGTAACCCGCTATATGCAACGTCAAGGTCAAATCTGGATACGCGTATTCCCTGATAAACCAATTACTAAAAAACCTGCTGAGGTTCGTATGGGTAAAGGTAAAGGTGCTCCCGAAGGTTTCGTGGCTCCTATCACACCAGGACGTATGTTATTCGAAGTAGAAGGAGTATCCTTTGATATTGCAAAAGAAGCATTACGTTTAGCTGCTCAAAAACTTCCCGTAACTACAAAATTTGTAGTAAGAAGAGATTATGATTTAACCTCTCAAAATGTGTAAGGAAAATGAAAACAAGAGAAATTAAAGAACTAAATAACAAAGAGATTCAAGAGCGTATGGATGCTGAACAAGAGCACATGGTTCGCTTAAAATTGAATCATGCCATTTCTCCTCTTGACAATCCGTTGCAAATCAAGGAGGTTCGTAGAACTATCGCTCGTTTTGCTACAGAGTTACGTCAGAGAGAAATTAATCAATAAAATTAAGACCCTGATGGAAACAAGAAATTTAAGAAAAGAAAGAACAGGTGTCGTTTTTAGCAACAAGATGGATAAAACCATAACTATTGCTGTAAAATGGAAAGAAAAACACCCTATTTATGGTAAATTCGTTAACAAAACGAAGAAATATCATGCTCATGACGAGAAAAACGAATGCAACATTGGTGACACTGTTCGCATTATGGAAACTCGCCCGCTGAGTAAATTAAAGAGATGGAGATTAACCGAAATTATCGAAAGAGTTAAGTAATTATGATACAACAAGAATCAAGACTCGTAGTTGCAGATAACAGTGGAGCAAAAACATGCCTCTGTATCCGCGTATTAGGAGGAACCAGCAAGCGTTACGCTACACTTGGCGATATCATCGTTGTTGCCGTAAAAAGTGTAATACCTTCCAGCGACATCAAAAAAGGTATTGTTTCTAAAGCTGTTATCGTTCGTACGAAAAAAGAAGTCCGTCGCCAAGATGGATCTTATATTCGCTTCGATGATAACGCCTGCGTACTATTAAACAATACTGGTGAAATCCGCGGTAGCCGTATATTTGGCCCAGTAGCCCGTGAATTACGTGCTACTAATATGAAAATCATATCACTTGCACCAGAAGTGCTTTAATCTTCGAAAAATAAAACAGTGATGAGTAAATTACACATAAAAAAAGGTGACACCGTCTTCGTAAATACCGGAGTTGACAAAGGCAAGACCGGTCGCGTGTTGGAAGTTCTTGTGAAAGAGCAACGCGCTATTGTAGAAGGTGTAAATATGGTGTCAAAGAGCACCAAACCTAACGCGAAAAGTCCTCAAGGTGGTATAATCAAAAAGGAATCTACTATCCATATCTCCAATTTAAATCCAGTTGAAAACGGGAAACCCGTTCGCGTTGGTCGCAAATTGAATGCTGATGGAAAATTAGTACGTATTTCTAAAAAATCAGGAGGAGAGATTTAAGAATGAATACAGCAAGTTTAAAACAAGATTACAGAGAACGTATCGTTCCTATCTTAATGAAAGAGTTTGGTTACAGCTCAGTTATGCAAGCACCAAAACTCGAAAAAATTGTTCTTAACCAAGGTTTGGGTATAGCCGTTGCCGATAAAAAAATTATCGAAGTAGCTATCAACGAAATGACAACTATTACTGGTCAGAAAGCAGTTGCAACTATCTCTAAAAAAGATATTTCGAACTTCAAATTACGTAAAAAAATGCCTATCGGTGTTCGTGTTACGTTACGTGGAGAACGTATGTATGAATTCATGGAACGTTTAGTGCGTGTAGCATTACCACGTGTTCGTGACTTTAGAGGAATCGAAAACAAGTTGGACGGACGTGGAAATTATACACTTGGTATTACTGAGCAAATTATTTTCCCTGAAATCAACATTGATGGAATTACCCGTATGTTGGGTATGAACATTACTTTTGTAACAACTGCTGCAACCGATGAAGAAGGTTATGCATTGTTGAAAGAATTTGGATTACCATTCAAAAAAAACTAATTTAGACACACAATGGCAAAAGAATCAATGAAAGCCCGTGAGGTAAAAAGAGCCAAACTAGTTGCTAAATTCGCTGTGAAACGTGAAAAATATATCGCCGAAGGGAACTATGAAGCCCTTCAATCGATTCCTAAAAACGCTTCGCCTGTACGCTTACACAACCGTTGCAAAATCACCGGTCGTCCAAAAGGGTATATGCGTCAGTTTGGAATTTCACGTATTCAATTCCGCGAAATGGCTTCTAACGGTTTAATACCGGGAGTAAAAAAAGCAAGCTGGTAAACCTCTAACTTCCAAAAGGAGAATAGAGTGTTCTTTTAAATATTGAAATGAAATAATGTTCTTGAAATCCCCCTCGGGGGATTTAAGGAGCTTTAAATAATTAAATATTGTCCCGATGGTCGGGATCAATTTAAAAACAATAATATGACAGATCCAATAGCAGATTATCTTACCCGATTGCGGAACGCTATTAAAGCAAACCACCGTGTGGTTGAAGTTCCAGCATCGAATTTAAAAAAGGAAATGACCCGGATATTGCATGAAAAAGGCTATATCCTTAACTACAAATTTGTAGAAGAAGGTCCACAAGGCATAATTAAAATAGCCTTGAAGTACGATTCGGTTAACAAGGTTAACTCGATCAAAAAATTAATCAGAGTTTCTACTCCAGGTCTTCGTCAATACGCAGGATATCAAGATATGCCACGTGTATTAAACGGATTGGGTATTGCAATTCTTTCTACTTCTAAAGGAGTAATCACCAACAAAGAGGCCGCAGACTTAAAAGTAGGTGGCGAGGTATTGTGTTACATTTATTAATAGTAGGAGAAAAGTAATATGTCAAGAATAGGAAAATTACCCATTAATGTACCTGCCGGAGTAACTATCTCGGTTCAGGATACCTTGGTTACTGTAAAAGGACCAAAAGGAGTGTTGACTCAGGAAGTCAATCCAAAAATCACTGTATCGGTTGAAAACAGCATCTGTACTGTTTCACGTCATGATGAAGAAAAACAAAGTCGTGCATTCCACGGTTTGTATCGTTCATTAATTTCGAACATGATTGTTGGAGTTTCTGAAGGTTACAAAAAAACATTGGAATTAGTTGGTGTTGGATACCGTGTATCAAACCAAGGTCAAGTATTGGAATTCTCTTTAGGTTATACTCACAATATCTTTTTGAGTTTGCCTGCTGAACTGAAAATCGAAACTAAAAGCGAACGTAACCAAAATCCAGTACTTATTTTGGAAAGTTGCGACAAACAATTGATTGGACAAGTTTGCGCAAAAATCCGTTCATTCCGTAAGCCAGAACCTTACAAAGGAAAAGGTGTTAAATTCGCGGGTGAAGTACTTCGCCGCAAAGCAGGTAAATCTGCCGGTAAATAATTTACGTAAACTTGTGAAATTATGACAACAAATTTAGATAGAAGAACTAGAATAAAAGCACATATCCGCCACAAAGTGTCCGGAACTGCTTTAAAACCACGCATGACTGTTTTTAGAAGCAATACTCAGATTTACGCTCAATTAATTGATGACGTAACTGGTGTAACCTTAGCTGCAGCTTCATCATTGGGAGTAAAAGAAAAAGCAACAAAAATTGAACAAGCTGCAAAAGTTGGCGCTTTGATAGCTAAAGTTGCTCAAGAAGCCGGAATTACAGAAGTGGTATTCGACCGTAACGGTTATTTATACCATGGTAGAGTTAAACAATTAGCTGACGCCGCTCGCGAAGCTGGTCTTAAATTTTAATCAAGCATGGCAACAAATATGAATAAAGTGAAATCGACCAACGATTTGGAACTTAAAGATAGATTAGTAGCTATTAATCGTGTAACAAAAGTTACCAAAGGAGGACGTACCTTCAGTTTCTCGGCAATCGTTGTAGTTGGAAATGAAGATGGCATTGTAGGTTGGGGACTAGGTAAAGCTGGTGAAGTAACCGCTGCTATTGCTAAAGGAACTGAAGCTGCAAAGAAAAACCTTATCAAAGTTCCTATTTACAAAGGAACTATTCCACACATGCAAATTTCAAAATTTGGCGGTGCTCAGGTGTTTATTCACCCAGCATCACATGGTACTGGAGTTAAAGCAGGTGGTGCAATGCGTGCGGTACTCGAAAGCGTTGGTGTTACTGACGTATTAGCAAAATCAAAAGGTTCATCTAACCCTCACAATTTAGTAAAAGCTACTATTGTGGCATTAGGTGAATTGCGTGATGCACATACTGTTGCTCAAAACAGAGGTGTTTCACTTGATACAGTGTTTAACGGTTAATTTTAAAAATTATGGCAACAATAAAAATCAAACAAGTAAGAAGTAAAATCAAATCTCCTAAAGTTCAGAAATTGACTTTGGAAGCATTAGGTTTAAAAAAAATGAATGCCGTAGTCGAACATGAAGCTACTCCTCAAATTTTGGGTATGGTGGCTAAAGTGAAACACTTGGTTGAAGTGATCAATTAATATTATTCTAAGACTCTTTAAATAAAAAGATATGAATTTAAGTAATTTAACCCCAGCAGCAGGTTCTACTTTTACCAGAAAAAGAATTGGTCGTGGTACCGGTTCAGGATTAGGTGGAACTTCTACAAAAGGGCACAAAGGACAGAAATCACGTTCTGGTTATTCTAAAAAAATCGGTTTTGAAGGCGGTCAAATGCCAATTCAACGTCGTTTGCCAAAATTTGGTTTCAAAAACATTAATCGTGTTGAATATAAAGCTATCAATTTGGATACTTTACAGATTCTTGCCGAAAGTAAAAAACTGACTAAAATTGGTGTAATTGAACTAAGAGAAGCAGGATATCTTTCGAGAACAGCTTTAGCTAAAATTTTAGGCAAAGGCGTTTTGACTGCAAAGATTGAAGTTGAAGCCAATGGATTTTCTAAATCGGCAGAAGAAGCAATTATTGCAGCAGGTGGAACCGTAGTAAAATTATAATCGAATGAAAATCATAGAGACATTAAAAAATATCTGGAGAATTGAAGACCTTCGTAATCGGTTGCTGACAACTATATTGTTTGTAATGATTTATCGTTTTGGTTCATTTGTGGTACTTCCGGGTATTGACCCAACTGCTTTGACTGCGTTAAAAGCTCAAACCAGTGGTGGTTTGCTTGCTTTGTTGGATATGTTCTCGGGTGGTGCTTTTGCAAATGCATCGATATTTGCATTAGGAATCATGCCGTACATTTCAGCCTCTATTGTTATTCAATTATTGACCATTGCAGTTCCTTATTTTCAGAAAATGCAACGAGAAGGCGAAAGTGGTCGACGCAAAATGAATCAGTTGACTCGTTACCTAACTGTTGCGATTTTGCTTTTGCAAGGTCCATCATATCTGGTGAATTTAAGTGTTCAGTTGGCACAAGCCGGTTCGGCAATTCCAAGCGGATTCCTATTCACACTATCTTCTACTTTGATTTTGTGTGGTGGTAGTATGTTTGTAATGTGGCTCGGTGAGCGTATTACCGACAAAGGTATTGGTAATGGTATTTCATTCATTATCTTAGTGGGTATTATCTCTCGTTTCCCAGGTTCAATTATCAAAGAATTTGCTTCTCGTTTAGGCGATGCAGGCGGTGGTTTGGTTATGTTCTTATTTGAACTTATTGCTCTGTTAGCGGTTATTGCCGCTTCTATCATGCTGGTTCAGGGAACTCGTAAGATTCCTGTTCAATATGCTAAACGTGTAGTTGGTAACAAACAATATGGTGGCGTTCGCCAATACATTCCATTAAAAATTAATGCTGCAGGTGTAATGCCTATCATTTTTGCTCAAGCAATTATGTTTATTCCAATGACACTGGTTGGTTTTTCAAATTCGGAATCAATGAGAGGATTTGTTGGCGCATTTATGGATAATAATGGTTTCTGGTATAATTTTGTGTTTGGTCTATTGATTGTTATATTTACATATTTTTATACTGCAATCACTATCAATCCAACTCAAATGGCTGAAGACATGAAACGAAATAATGGTTTCATTCCTGGCATTAAACCTGGAAAACGCACTTCTGAATATTTAGATTTAATCATGTCTCGTATTACTCTACCCGGCTCAATATTCCTTGCTATAATTGCCATTATGCCTGCATTTGCAAACATCATGGGAATAAATCAAGGCTTCGCACAATTTTTTGGTGGAACATCCTTGTTGATTTTAGTTGGAGTAGTACTCGACACACTTCAACAAATTGAAAGTCATCTGTTGATGCGACATTATGATGGTTTACTTAAGACGGGACGTATAAAAGGACGTACAGGTGGAGCATCCGCCTACTAATAAATAGATAACCGAATGATTTTTTTAAAATCGGACGAGGAAATAGAATTACTTCGTATCAGTAATCAAATTGTAGCTAAAACGTTAGCTGAAATGGCGAAAATAATAGCACCGGGCGTTAGCACTGAGCAATTAAATAAAGTAGCTGAAGAATTTATACGAGATAATGGAGCTGTACCTGGTTTTTTGGGTTACGGTGGATTTCCGAAGTCAATTTGTACATCTGTAAACGAGCAGGTTGTTCATGGAATACCTTCTGATAAAGTTATTCTTGAAGATGGCGATATTATTTCTGTGGATTGCGGAGCATTTATTAATGGATTTCATGGCGACTCAGCTTACACTTTTTGTGTTGGTAATGTGAAACCGGAAATAATTGATTTATTGCGTGCAACTAAAGAATCGCTGTACAAAGGAATAGAACAAGCGGAAGAAGGCAAACGGTTAGGCGATTTGGGTAATGCCATTCAAACTTACTGCGAAAAGCGCGGATATTCTGTGGTTCGTGAAATGATCGGACATGGAGTAGGACGTAAATTGCACGAAGCACCCGAAGTTCCGAATTATGGACGTAAGGGAAATGGAATTATGCTTAAAGCAGGAATGACCATTGCTATCGAACCAATGATAAATCTAGGAAGTAGAAATCTAGTGTTCGAAAAAGATGGATGGACAACCCGGACAGTTGATCGGAAACCATCGGCTCACTTTGAACACTCAGTGGCAATACGTAGAGGCAAAGCCGATATATTATCGAGTTTTGAATATATAGAACAAATTTTAGGCAACAAAGCAATATAATCTTAGTTACTAGTTTATAGTTACTAGTTAATAGTAGAAAAAATTAAACAACGTAATTGTAAATTTAAAGATGGCCAAACAAACAGCAATTGAACAAGATGGAAAGATAATCGAAGCATTATCTAATGCCATGTTTCGTGTAGAATTGGAAAACGGTCACGTTATAACCGCACATATTTCCGGTAAAATGCGCATGCATTACATAAAGATTTTACCCGGTGATAAAGTGAAAGTAGAAATGTCGCCATACGATTTGTCCAAAGGAAGAATCTCTTTTAGATACAAATAAAAATAAAATATTTCATATGAAAGTAAGAGCATCTGTAAAAAAGCGCACCGACGATTGTAAAATTGTTCGCCGAAAAGGCCGCTTGTATGTTATCAACAAAAAAAATCCCAAGTTTAAACAACGTCAAGGATAAGTATTTATTTTTGAAAAAAATGAGTTTATGGCTATAAGAATTGTCGGAGTAGATTTACCTCAAAACAAAAGAGGAGAAGTTGGATTGACTTATATCTACGGAATAGGTCGCAATAGTGCAAAAAAGATTTTAGAAACTGCCGGTGTTGATATCAACATCAAAGTGAAAGATTGGACAGACGACCAAGCATCTAAAATCCGCGAAATTATTGGAGCGGGATTCAAAGTGGAGGGTGACCTTCGCTCTGAGGTACAAACGAACATCAAGCGATTGATGGATATCGGTTGCTACCGCGGTGTTCGCCACCGTATCGGTCTTCCATTAAGAGGACAAAGTACGAAAAATAATGCTCGTACACGTAAAGGTAAAAAGAAAACAGTTGCTAACAAGAAAAAAGCAACTAAATAAGGTTATTAACTGTTTGCGAATTTTAGAAAAAGCAAAAAAAATATTTAAATAATATGGCAAAGAAAACAGTTGCAGCCAAAAAAAGAATCGTTAAAGTAGATGGTGTAGGTCAATTGCACGTACATTCTTCATTTAATAACATTATTGTTACACTTGCTAATGGTAGTGGTCAAGTAATATCTTGGTCGTCAGCCGGTAAGATGGGATTCCGTGGCTCAAAGAAAAACACTCCTTATGCTGCCCAAATGGCTGCACAGGACTGCTCGAAAGTTGCAGTAGATTTAGGTTTAAAAAAAGTAAAAGCCTACGTAAAAGGACCAGGAAATGGTCGTGAATCAGCGATCCGTACTATCCACGGTGCAGGTATTGAAGTAACTGAAATTATTGACGTTACTCCACTTCCCCACAATGGTTGTCGTCCTCCTAAACGTCGTAGAGTATAAGTTAGTTTGTAGTTTATAGTTTGTAGTTTAAAGTTTGTAGTAAATTGAAGTTTATTTAATACTGCAACTAATTAACTAATAAACTAATTAACCAATAAACAAAAATAGAAGTGTTTGAACTGAAAGCGGATTGATTTAGATTGCAGAACAAAAACCTCTCAGCAATCGCGGCTCTATCAAGACAAAATTAGCTGGCACGAAACAAAAACAAATAAATTAAAAAAAAAATGGCAAGATATATTGGACCAAAATCAAGAATTGCTCGTAAGTTTGGTGAAGCAATTTTCGGCCCTGACAAAGTGTTGGCTAAGAAAAATTATCCACCTGGACAACACGGACAAAGTCGTCGTAAAAAAACATCAGAATATGGAATACAATTACGCGAAAAACAAAAAGCGAAATATACTTATGGTGTATTGGAAAAACAATTCCGTAATTTATATGAAAAAAGCCATAGCACAAAAGGTGTTACAGGTGAAGTATTATTACAATTATTGGAATCTCGCTTAGACAACCTGGTTTATCGTTTAGGATTCGCTCCAACTCGTTCAGGTGCTCGTCAGCTAGTTAGTCACAAGCACATTACAGTTGATGGTAAAGTGGTAAACATAGCTTCTTATCATACACGTCCGGGTCAGGTAATTGCAGTACGTGAAAAAAACAAATCGATGGAAGTTATCAATACTTCATTGGAAGGTTTTAATCACAGCAAATATCCTTGGATTGAGTGGAATGCCGCTTCAATGTCAGGTACATTCTTACACGTTCCGGAACGCGAAGATATTCCTGAAAATATCAAAGAACAATTAATCGTTGAGTTATACTCTAAATAATAATTGAATCCATGGCTATATTAGCATTTCAAAAACCCGAAAAGGTAATCATGTTGGAAGCTGACGCATTTCAAGGTAAATTTGAATTTCGTCCGTTGGAACCAGGTTACGGTATTACTATAGGTAATGCTTTACGCCGTATCCTCTTGTCTTCACTCGAAGGTTTCGCTATTACTTCTATCAAAATTGAAGGAATAGATCATGAGTACTCAACTATTCCGGGTGTAATTGATGATGTTACCAACATCATTCTGAATTTGAAACAAGTGCGTTTCAAACAAATTGTTGAAGATATCGATACTGAGAAAGTGACCATTAATGTTACAGGTGGAACATCACTTAAAGCCGGCGACATAGGTAAATACTTTACTGGTTTTGAAGTACTAAATCCTAAACTGGTGATTTGCGAACTTGATCCTACTGGCAGTTTTCAAATTGACATCACAGTGAGCAAAGGACGTGGATATGTTCCTGCGGAAGAAAACAGATCGGCAACTGCCGAAATCGGTGTTATTCCAATCGATGCTATCTTTACTCCTATTCGTAATGTGAAGTACGCTATCGAAAACTTCCGTGTAGAGCAAGTTACTGATTATGAGAAACTAGTATTGGAAATCAGTACCGATGGTTCTATTCATCCAAAAGAAGCTTTGAAAGAAGCAGCAAAAATTTTGATTCACCACTTTATGTTGTTCTCTGACGAAAAAATTTCGCTGGAAGTAACCGAAGGTGAAGGAAGTGATGAGTTTGACGAAGAAATTCTGCACATGCGTCAATTGTTGAAAACAAAATTAACTGATCTCGAACTTTCGGTTCGTGCTCTGAATTGTTTGAAAGCAGCTGATGTTGACACATTGGGTCAATTGGCAGGATATCACAAACACGATTTATTGAAGTTCCGTAACTTTGGTAAAAAATCGCTTACTGAGTTAGATGAAAAATTAGAAAGCCTAAATCTGTCATTTGGTATGGATATCGCTAAATATAAATTAGAAAAAGAGTAAAGAGATGAGACATAATAAAAAATTCAACCACTTAGGCCGTACAACATCTCACCGTAAGGCGATGTTAGCCAATATGGCTTCTTCTCTTATTCAGCATAAGAGAATTGCTACTACACTTGCAAAAGCAAAAGCATTGCAGGTCTACGTAGAACCACTTTTAACGAAATCAAAAGAAGATACAACGCATTCACGTCGTATGGTATTTAGTCACTTGCAAAACAAAGAAATGGTTACTGAACTGTTTCAGAATGTGTCGGTGAAAATTGCCAGTCGTCCGGGAGGTTATACCCGTATTTTACGTACCGGTTTCCGTTTGGGTGATAACGCAGAAATGTGTATTATCGAATTGGTGGATTACAACGAAAACATGTTGAAAGAAAAAGCAACTAAAAAAGCTGCCCGTACACGTCGTGCCGGTGTAGCTAAAAAAGCTGAAGCTGCTCCTGTTGCTGTTGAAGCACCTGTTGCAGCACCCGTAGCAACAGATGAAACTCCAGTTGCTGCAGAGTAATTCAATACTAATACTATTTTATATAAAAAGAGCGAAATCTATATAGATTTTGCTCTTTTTGTTTTTAAATATAATTAACTAACATTTAGGGAAAATTATCGATTATAGTTAATATATTTGTATCTGATTTGGATTTTAATAAAATTGTGTAACAATCCCTTAAATACAGATGGCATGAAAAAATCGGTATTCTTTCTTTTAATACTTCTTGCCTTACCGATTTCGGCTCAGCAATACGTATCGTTCCCCACTGAAAATGCGGAGTGGAATGTGCTTAATGAATACTCATATGTAGATTATCCTTTTGCTAAAGTAAGTACGTTACTGAAATATACTCTAAGAGGTGATACAATTATTAATGATATATCTTACAAAAAAATTTGCTTGATTAAAGGTATTTCTGAGAATCCGGTTTATATCGGAGTTGGAGGTTTGCGCGAATCTAATAAGCAGATATTTTATGTAGGACAGGGTTATTTTGATGTAAGTTCAGTGAGCCAACAAAGAATAAAAAAGATAGCTGATTGTGGATATTCGACACCATCTACAAGTGAAAATGAAATTTTGCTCTACGATTTTAATGTACATGAAGGCGATCAGGTTCTGTGGGGGTATAAAGGAGGTGAAATTGAAAAAATTGATTCAATTTTGGTTGGACATTCTTATCGAAAAACGTATCGTTTTAAATACAGTAACGAATTAGTGATAGAAGGAATCGGAAATGTAACCTCAGGTTTATTCGGATGGGCAACACCAATGATTAGCTGTGGAGATGGTTTTATAATGGAACATATCTGTTTCAGCCAAAACGGTGAATCTCTGTATTTAAATCCTACCTATCTGGATTGTAATTCAACAGAAAAGCTAAGTTCTTTCAAATATTTTGGAAAAGAGAATCACTGGTATTACAGAGTAGATATTGTGCAGAATTATGATGATCATTTCATGACGGACCAAAATGAATACCTGAAGGGAGATACGCTGATAAACGGTAAATCGTATATGATATTCACAGGAGAATCTTATCTCGGAGTTCGGGAAAATAATAAAAAAGTGTACAGTATCAGTTTAAATAATTCTGAAAACCATGAAGAAAGTCTGTTATATGACTTTGATGTTAAGGTAGGTGATACCATCCGATACAAACCGCTTTTCGACGAATATTCAAAATGTCCTGTTGTAAGAGGAATTGAAAATATTAGCATGAGAAATGGTGAGCAACGAAAAATGATATATATCGATAATGATACATGGATAGAAGGAATTGGTAGTACAAATGGGTTTTTACACATCCCTCATCCAATTCCTACATGCGATTGCGGTGGGACGGCTTTGCTTTCGTTTGAACGGAACGACAGTTTGATTTATCTCAATGCGGCTTTATGTGCAAGCACATGGTTTTGTGACAATCCTGTAGACGATGTTCCACTTGTAAACCAGAATAAATTAAACGTAACATTTTCACCCAACCCAGCCACTAACTTTGTAAAAGTTGAATTCGCAGCCAACACCAGTCCTTGTACTTCATTGGAATTGATGGACTTTTCGGGTCAGCGAATCCGAATCCTTCAAAATCCTGATATGTCAGGTGTAACACTCAATTTATCAACCTATCGTTCCGGAATCTATTTCGTAAAATTGCGATACGAGAGTAGGAGTGAGTCGCAGAAACTAATTAAACTATAATATATATAATTTCTACTTCTATGAAAACAAAAATCTTTTCTTTCGTTGTATTGGGTTTGTCCCTGATACTTATCGGGTGCGAAACCATTGTGCTGGAGAAACCGGCTGAACCGCTTAAAAAAGAACTTTTCAGCGGATACGTGCAAAAAGGTCCGTTTATCAACGGTTCATCAGTTATTATTTCGGAACTGGATACGTTGCTCGATCAGACAGGGCGGAGCTATTCAACTACGGTGAGCAATAATTCGGGTAGTTTCGAACAAAAGAAAATCGAACTCGTTTCCAAATACGTTCAACTTAAAGCCGATGGTTACTATTTTAACGAAGTAAGCGGTGAATCGTCTACGGGACAACTCACGCTGTATGCGTTGGCCGATGTGTCGGTTGTGAATTCGGCCAATATAAACGTGTTGACTCATTTGGAAAAAAGCAGGGTGGAGTATTTGGTGCAGGAAAATAAAATAACTTTTGCAGCTGCCAAGAAGCAGGCTCAAACCGAAGTTTTACAGATTTTCAACCTGACCCTACCTTCCGATTCAACTTCCGAAAGCCTTAATTTGAGTGGTAATGGAGAAGATAATGCTATTCTGCTCGCAGTTTCGTGTATTTTACAAGGTCAGTTGAGCACAGCTGATATGTCGGAACTCATGGCCAATATCATTGCCGATATCAAAACTGATGGAAAACTGGACGATGCATCACTGGGTTCTGCAATGATTAATAATGCAAAATTTATTTCATTGCCTTCTGTACGAGAGCACTTGGTGGCTAAATATACTGAACTTGGGCTTAACAACGTGAAAATTCCAGATTTTGAATCGAAAGTGCAGGAGTTTATCAGCAAAACAATATACACACAGACTAAAATGATTACTTATCCGGACAGAGGGGATTCGGGCATTAATATATTGTCGGATTCTATTACTTCTATACATCCAAGGGACTTCTATTCATCGACGACAGTATACTATTCTATGACAGCTAATTTACCTCAAGGAACTAGCCTGAGAGTGGTACTTAAAGGCAGTAAATGGTATTACAGAGCTATACCGGTACCAGTAAACTGGACTGTCGGTATATATGACGAGTCCTCAAAAGTACAGGAGTTTTCAGTCAATAAAAATAATACGCCTAACGATATAGCTATGTTGTTCGATGCTGGAACAGTAACAATTGAGTATTACGAAAATGGTGCTATAACACCTACCCGGGTAAAGCAACTTAATGTTAGTGATCCTGCTCCGATTGTAAACTTCATAACTTATCCGCTTACTGGCAAAGCAGGAGAAAATATATTGAACGATTCACTGCAAATAACCCGTAGTGGTAAAGTATATTCAATAAAAGCTGAAGTTCCCCAAGGTAAATCGCTGAGAATAGTTTTAAAAGGAGGCACATGGGTACTCACTGATTTTGTACCTCTGAACTGGACCATTGGCACATACAATACTGCCTCGAAAAGTCAGGAATTTACGGTGACCGACAGTAATAAACCTACTGATATGTCCATTACGTTTACCTCATCCGGAACTTACACTGTCGAGTATTACGAAAATGGCGCAATCGTTCCGACGCGTATCCGGCAATTTATAAGGAGTTGATACGGAGAAATCAGGGTTTGATGTCCAGGTTAATTTTTATTGGTTCGGTATAGTAATAGAATTGAATCGTATAATTTGATTAGGCTGTAAATTCAAGAAACACGAACAAACAGGTTGCTCCGCCTACTCCTATGAATTGATTTGAGGTTATTTCAAATCAAAATAACAATCGTGTAGGAAGTGAGCAATTATTTCGCTCACTTCCTACACGATTGTTTGAATAATCTTCAACGAAAGTAAAATCGTAACACCATTGTAACACGTTCTTAATTCCGTTTTAATACCGAATCAGTTTCTTTGCATACAATTTAAAAAGCATTGATGTGAAACGATTTTTTGAAAAGCTGGTAGAAGGAACTTTATTGATAAGTGGTAGCATAACCAGTATTACCATTTTATTGATTATTCTTTTCTTATTCAAAGAGGCTTCAGGCTTATTTAATGCTCCCGTGATAGAAGAAGGATATGTGTTGGCAATGAATAAATCAAATCCAGTAAAAAAACTGGATGCCTATCAAATCAAACAAATATTTGATGCTGAAATAACAAACTGGGACGAAGTTGGCGGAAAAGAAGAGCCAATTGAAGTGGTTCGATTGAGCGATCTGACAAAATATTATACAGAAGAAGAACTAGGGGCCGAATTTGAAAACATACCTTCTAAAGCCAGCGAATTAACCGCAAAACTCCCTGGAATTGTACTTTTTCTTCCCAAGCAATATGTAGCCAAAAACTTTAATGGCACTTTACTCGAACACGAAACCATTCAACCAGGAGATTTCTTTGGTGGCAAAGAATGGTATCCAACTGCAACTCCTTCGGCTCAATATGGCTTACTCCCACTCCTTTTAGGAACGCTTTGGGTAAGTTTGGGTGCTATACTTTTATCATTACCATTTGGAATTGCAGTTGCAGTATATCTGGCTGAAATTTCCACCATGCGCGTCCGCAATTTTCTGAAACCGATTATTGAATTACTTGCTGGAATACCATCCGTAGTATATGGATTCTTCGGCTTAGTAGTAATTGTACCATTTTTACAAGAGTCTTTCAAATTGCCGGTTGGCGAAACTGCTTTAGCAGGAAGTATAGTGCTGGGAATTATGGCATTGCCAACTATTATAACAGTTGCAGAAGACGCCATGCGAACGGTGCCACGAGCCATGAAAGAAGCCAGTCTGGCATTAGGAGCAACGCATTGGCAAACTATTTACAGGGTGATAATTCCTTATTCTAAATCAGGAATAACATCGGCAGCAGTTCTTGGAATTGGGCGTGCAATTGGTGAAACAATGGCAGTATTGATGGTAACCGGTAACGCTGCAGTAATTCCGCATACACTGCTAGAACCGGTTAGGACAATTCCGGCTACAATTGCTGCCGAACTTGGCGAGGCTTCAGCCGGAAGCGGTCATTATCAGGCACTTTTTGCATTGGGATGTATTTTGTTTCTCATCACCATGATTATTAGTATTAGTATTGAATTTATAGGAAAAAAGAAATATCAATAGTTATGACACCAATAATACGCGCAGATAAAACAGATAAGAAAAAAAGATGGTCACAGGCAATTGCTTTTACCATTTTTAAACTTATGAGTTATTCGGTGGTAGCCATTTTGTTTTTAATTCTCGGATTTATTATTACCAAAGGAATTGGTGTAATCAATTGGGAGTTTTTGACTCAGCCTCCAAAAGAAGGTATGACTGAAGGCGGAATTTATCCGGCCATAATCGGGACTCTTTATTTAGTACTTGGAAGCAGTTTGTTCAGTTTTCCTATTGGAATCATGTCGGGAATTTACATGAACGAATATGCCAAAGGCAGTAAAATTGCCACTTTTATTCGGATCATGACCAATAATTTAAGTGGAGTTCCTTCTGTTGTTTTCGGATTATTTGGAATGGCACTATTTGTAAACACAATGGGTTTTGGCGATTCAATTCTTGCCGGTTCATTGACATTAGGTTTACTTTCCTTACCTTTGGTCATTCGCACTACAGAGGAATCATTGAAAGCAATTGAAACATCGTACCGCGAAGGAAGTTTGGCATTGGGTGCAACTAAATTGCAAACAATATGGAAAGTAGTTCTACCAATGGCTTTCCCGAATATCATTACGGGATTGATTCTTTCTATTGGTCGGGTTTCAGGCGAAACGGCTCCTATTCTTTTTACCGTAGCTGCTTATTTTTTACCAAAACTTCCAACAAGTATTTTCGATCAGGTGATGGCATTACCCTATCACTTGTATGTAATTTCTACAAGTGGAACTGACGTAGAAGCATCACGCGGAATTGCATACGGAACTGCATTAGTGCTAATTGTAATTGTATTACTGGTAAATTTACTAGCGAATTTCCTTAGAAATTATTTCTCTAAAAAAGTAAAAACAAACTAAACAGTTTGAAAGTATAAAGTTATAAAGACTTTTCAACTTTCAACTTTACAAACATTCAACGAAACCATATGTTGACAATTGACGCAAAAAATGTAGATTTTTATTACAGTGAATTTCATGCACTTAAAAACATCAGCCTCGAAGTTGAGAAAAATAAAGTTGTGGCTTTAATCGGACCTTCGGGTTGCGGTAAATCCACATTTCTCCGGTTGCTTAACCGCATGAACGATTTGATTGATGGAACACGTATGACAGGGTCTGTGTTGGTGGAAGGCGAGGATATTTATGCGCCCAATGTTCATGTTGATGAATTGCGCAAAAAGGTAGGAATGGTATTTCAGAAACCGAACCCTTTTCCAAAAACAATTTTCGAAAACATTGCCTACGGATTGCGTGTTAATGGAATAAAAGATAATACCTTTATTGAACAACGGGTGGTAGAATCGTTGAAATCGGCGGCATTATGGGACGAGGTAAAAGACAAGCTGAAAAAATCGGCTTTTGCTCTTTCTGGTGGACAACAACAGCGGCTTTGCATTGCCCGTGCATTAGCTATTTCACCAAAAGTTGTACTTATGGACGAACCTGCATCTGCTCTCGATCCAATATCAACAGCGAAAATTGAAGAACTGATTTATGAGCTAAAAAAGGATTACACCATCATTATAGTAACGCATAATATGCAACAAGCATCACGTGTAAGCGACAAAACAGCCTATTTTTATCTTGGCGAATTAATTGAATTTGACGATACAATTAAAATTTTTACAAATCCAAAAGAAATTTCAACTCAGAATTATATTACCGGAAGGTTTGGATGAAATTGCCCCTAACCCCTCCCTATAAAAATCGGGATAAATTGCGGGGAACAAAAAATATTAGCACTGATAATTGATATATAATATATTTTACAAAACAATACTAACTTCAAAAACCCCCTTTAGGGGGCATGGGGGCAATTATTATGAGACATTTAGATCAGGAATTAGTGATGCTTCGACAAGATGTAATTGACATGTGGAAATTGGTCATTACACAAGTTTCTAATGCTGGCGAGGCGATTTTATCATTCGATAAAGAGTTAGCAATGAAAGTTTCTATGCGCGAGAAAAAAGTAGACGCATATGAATTGAAAATTGATAGCTTTTGTGAAAATATTATTGCTCTACATCAACCGGTTGCTGTGGATTTGCGTTTTGTATTGGCAGTTTTCAAAATCAATTCCAATCTTGAACGGATAGCAGATTTTGCTTATGGAATATCACGCATTTTAATTTCAAATCCGTCGGTAATACTTGACGCTGAATTAATTTCTGAAACCAACTTACGTGATATGTTTGATAAGGTAAATCAAATGCTTTTACAAGGTTTAGATGCTTTTGAAAATGAAAAAACCGACTTTGCAGCTGCTATTTTTAGCGAAGATTATCAGGTGGATGAAATAAATGCAAATGCACCAAAAATAATTGCCAACTATATTCAAAAAAATCCTGAAAGAGCACTGGAATGTCTACATTTGATCGGTGCATTCCGAAAAATAGAGCGAATGGGCGATCATTGCAGCAATATTGCCGAAGAAATCTTCTTCTATCTGGATGCCAAAGTGTTGAAGCATTCACCTAGAAAATAAGCATTAAATCATATAATCTGGACATAGAAACAGGCAAATCGATTCCCGATTTGCCTGTTTTTTCTAATTTTGGATTCATTTGCAAAGAAGTTCATTTTTTGTCATATCTTTGTAATAGTTATTACACGGCTCCGAAATAAAAAATTTGTTTCTTTGTGGAGAATATTAATCTATAATATAATGAATATGGATACTTATCGTATATTAGTAGTTGATGATGAAGAAGATTTATGTGAGATTCTTCAGTTTAATTTAGAAACTGAAGGTTATTTGGTTGATGTAGCTAATTCGGCCGAGGAAGCACTAAAAAAAGACATCACCGTTTATAATTTACTGTTGCTGGATGTAATGATGGGTGAGATGTCGGGGTTTAAAATGGCTCGATTGCTTAACGAAAATCCCAAAACGAGAAATATCCCAATTATTTTCCTCACTGCTAAAGATTCGGAAAACGATCGATTAACAGGTTTTAATGTTGGTGCTGATGATTATATTTCTAAACCATTTTCAATACGTGAAGTCATTGCACGTGTAAAAGCCATCATCAGACGGGTAGAATCTAATAAAATGTCAGTTGCAAGTCCACTCCATTTAACGTACGAGAATCTGGAAATGCACATGGAAAATAAAAAAGTGATGCTCGAAGGAGTGGAAGTTCCATTTACCAAAAAAGAATTTGAAATTTTAAAATTGTTTCTTGAAAATAAAAATCGAGTTTTCTCGCGCGATGAAATGCTCACTCGCGTGTGGAGCGACGAAGTAATTGTACTTGACCGCACTATAGACGTAAACATTACCCGTTTACGAAAAAAAATTGGTCCTTATGGGAAAAATATCGTCACCCGACTGGGCTATGGATATTGTTTTGAAGAGTAGACACATTGACCATTTTATTATGTACTATTTACGATTAAATAGTAAATGGTAAATGAATAAATAGTAAATCCCTACCATGACTTTAAACCGCCGCATATTTCTCTACTTTTTCAGCATATTTTTTATGATGCTGGTTATCATCTGTTTTTTTCAGTACCAGCGCGAGAAAGAATTTCGCACTGAACAACTTGATCAACAACTTGCTACATACAACTATTCCATCAACAAGTTTATTGTTGAACGGAATCCTTCTATAAAAAGCATCACAGATTATGTACAACTTTTCCCGGATTCAAATCTTCGGATTACAGTAATAGACACAACGGGTTTAGTGATTTTTGACTCATCCGTTGAAAATGGTTTACAATTGGGAAATCATCTCCATCGTCCGGAAATTGAAATGGCAAATGTTTCTGAGAATGGAAAAGCAATACGCCACTCCATTTCTACCGGAAAAGATTATTATTATCTGGCACATCGTTTTCCCAATGGATATGTAAGAAGTGCATTGCCTTACAATGTAAGTCTGGTTAGTATGCTTAAAGCCAATACATTTTTCCTTTATTTTATGGCGTTCATACTTATAATTGCAATATTGGCATTGTACTTTATAGTTAGAAATTTCACCCGTTCTATCGACAGATTGAGAATTTTCACAAAAAATGCTGAAAAAGAAGAACTTCAGGATATTGACATTGAATTTCCAAATGATGAATTGGGTGAAATAAGCAGAAATATTGTTCAAATTTACAAATTGCTGCTTCAAACGAAGGATGAAGTAAACAAGGAGCGAGAAAAATTAATTAAACACCTTCAAATATCACAAGAAGGATTGGGCATTTTTTCATCCGAAAAGAAAGAATTATTGACAAATACTCATTTCATTCAATATACCAATATTATTTCTGACAAACAGTTTAATAGTTCGAATGAAATCTTTTCTTTACCGGAATTTGCCGATTTAAATGAATTTATAGATCAAAACTTATTACACAAAAAACTTACTAAAAAACGACTTACAATAGAAAAAGGCAGTAGAAATTTCGCAGTACAATGCATTGTCTTTCAGGATGATACTTTTGAAATTTCGATAAATGATATTTCGGTACAAGAACATGAAAATGAGCTAAAAAGGCATTTAACCCAAAACATTTCTCATGAATTGAAAACGCCGGTAAGCAGTATACTGGGTTACATGGAGAGCATTCTGGAAAATCCCGGTTTAGATCCCCAGCGCCAGCGGTTCTTTGTAGAGCGCTCATTCCAGCAGGCACTCCGTTTGAGAGATTTATTACAAGATATCTCAACTTTGAATAAAATTGATGAAGGTAAAAGATTATTCGAAAAAGAAAGTTGCAATATATCTGAAGTAATCTCAGATATGTTAAACGATGTCCATTTGGAGATTGAACAAAAAGAATGCATTGTTTTAGAAAACTACAACCCAGATTTACAAATACAAGGCAATCGATTGCTACTTTACTCCATTTTCCGAAATTTAATGGATAATGTCTTGGCCTATGCAGGCGAAAAACTAACCATAGATATCAATTGTTATCGTGAAGATGATATGTTTTATTATTTTTCGTTTAGCGACAATGGAGTTGGAGTTGCAGAAGAACATCTGAACCGACTTTTCGAACGTTTTTACAGAGTAGATAAAGGACGAAGCCGCAAAATGGGTGGCACCGGACTAGGATTGGCTATTGTGAAAAATGCTGTAATATTTCATCGCGGCACCATTTCGGCTAAAAATATTCCCGGTGGTGGACTTAGTTTTATTTTCTCATTAAAGAAAAAATAATCACTATATTATTCTTTAAATCCAGCCGAAAAAAAAACGGCAATGAAAATGACTTATGCAATTATTCAGAAACAAATGGACGCCCTTATTTCTTAGCAATTTTTTGGGAGTTTTTAATGATAATTTCCTGAAAAACTGCATCATATTTATTGCAGTAGGTTGGTCACTACCTTTCTGGCTGACTCAGTCACAACTCATATCATTAGTATCAGCATCATTGATAATTCCTTATCTGTTTTTGTCACCTTATGCAGGACGATTATCAGTTATCTACTCCAAAAAAAAAGTGTTCTTGTTTTTCAAAATACTGGAAATTCCTATACTTTTACTAGCTTGTCTTTCCTTTTACTATCAATGGGTTATTCTGGCAGTGATTACCGTATTGATAATGGGTATTCTGAGTTGCTTGTATTCACCTTCAAAATACAGTTTAATCCGTGATATTGGTGGTGAGAAAGAAGCTTCTTTCGGAAGCGGCGTTTTCGAAACCATGGCGTTTTTAGGTATTTTGGTTGGAACAGTATCAGCTTCAGTTATTTCCGACATGTACAATCAATGGATTTTATATGTGATATTAATAGGATTGGCATTGTTTGGTTATTTTGTAACGCGCTCAATTCGAGCTGTAGAATTACCCGAAAACAAAGAAAACATTGGTAATCTCAATCCAATTCTGTTTTTATTGGATTCTTATAAATTTGCAAAAAAGCACAACTATATTAACAGTGCAGTGCTTGGTGTTTCGTCATTTTGGTTAATTGGTGGCATGTTGCAAATGAATTTGGTTATACATTGTAAAAAAGTTTATCAGGCATCAAACACAACAACAGGTATGGTAATGGCTTTTGCAGCTATAGGAATTGCTATTGGTTGTTGGGCTGCAGGCAAATTATCAGGCAAAAATGTAAAAAAAGGGCTTATTCTCGTAGGTCTATTTGGTCTGACAGTCTTTCTGTTATTACTAACCTTTTTTCATATGAGTTTGGCATTTTTCATAATTTGTGTATTTGGTGTTGCATTTATGGGAGGAATTTTCCAGATTCCATGCTTATCATTACTTCAGAAATCGAATTTAGGACGCAAGTTAGGTGATATGATAGCCTATCTGAATATAGTTACATTCATTTTTGTTTTACTTGGAACATTCCTATTTTCTATAACAACCTATTTTACAAATGAAAATAGTTTTGTTGTATTTGGCGTTATTTTAGCTGTTTGTCTTTTGGTCAGCATATACTTCCTTTCAAGATCTCCTGAATATTGGACCGAAACAAAAATATTATTCCACAAAACCCCAACTGAACCAGAAAGTTAGTATGTGTTAACCCGTCATTTTTTTATTTCAATTTTATTTGATGAAAAATTTATTTACCTCACCCTATCTAACAGATAAGGATGGGGTTAAAATCATGTTGTAAAACATAAAAAATCACATACAATTTTATGATAGATTTCATACATTGCCATACGATTTTTCATAACAAAAAACAATTAATTTTTTAGTATTAATTCTTTAAATTTTAATTCAGTATGAAAGTATATCAATCAAATGAAATTAAGAACATCTCATTATTGGGTAGTTCCGGCGCCGGGAAAACCACTCTTGTAGAAGCCATGCTCTACGAGAGTGGTGTTATAAAACGAAGAGGCACAGTTAATGGACAAAACACTGTTTCTGATTATTTCCCTGTAGAAAAAGAGTATGGTTATTCAGTTTTTTCAACTATCATTCAAACTGAATGGAACGGTAAAAAACTAAATTTTATTGATTGTCCTGGTTCCGACGATTTTATCGGTGGTGTAGTAACTTCACTCAACGTAACCGATACGGCTCTCATCCTTCTCAATACGCAATATGGCGTTGAAGTTGGCACCAACAATCACTTTCGTTATACCGAGAAATTTAATAAACCGATTATTTTTGTTACTAATCATCTTGATCAGGAGAAAGCTGATTTTGATAAGACATTATTGCAACTAAAAGAGAATTACGGAAATAAAGTGGTTCAAATACAATTTCCAATTAATACCGGACCAGCTTTCAATGCTATTATTGATGTGTTGAAAATGAAAATGTACCAATGGAAACCCGAAGGTGGAGTTCCTGATGTGTTGGAAATCCCATCCGGCGAGTTCGATAAAGCTCAAAACTTACACAATATTTTGGTTGAAGCAGCTGCAGAACATGATGACGAATTGATGGAAAAATTCTTTGATCAGGGTACGTTAACCGAAGATGAATTAAGAATAGGGATTCGCAAGGGCATGCTTCACAGAGATATGTTCCCGGTTTTTTGTGTGTGTGCAGGAAAAGATATGTGTGTGCGCCGACTTATGGAATTTGTAGGAAATGTAGCTCCAAGTGTGAATGCAACTCAAAAGCCAAAAACAATAGACGGTATTGAAGTTACTGCCGATCCAAGTGGTCCAACCAGCATCTATGTTTTTAAAACCAGCATAGAACCACATATTGGTGAAGTTTCATTCTTTAAGGTGATGAGTGGAATATTAAAAGAAGGTGATGATTTAATCAACATTGACAGAGGTTCCAAAGAGCGTATTAGTCAAATATTTTCAGTTTCCGGACAAATCCGTACCAAAGTAGAAGAGTTGGTAGCCGGTGACATTGGTGCAACTGTAAAGTTGAAAGACGCCAGAACAGGTAATACCCTAAATGCTAAAGGTTGCGAGTATGATTTTAAGGAAATAAAATATCCTGAACCTAAATACCGCAGAGCAATAAAAGCGAAATCGGAAGCAGATGAAGAAAAATTGAGTGAAATTTTGACCCGTATGCACGAGGAAGATCCAACTTGGGTAGTTGAACAATCGAAAGAGCTAAAACAAACTATCTTGTACGGACAAGGTGAATTTCACCTTCGCACCCTCAAATGGCGCATTGAGAATAACGATAAAATTGCAATTGAATATAAAGATCCAAAAATCCCATACCGCGAAACCATCACTAAAAATGCACGTGCCGACTATCGTCACAAAAAACAATCGGGAGGTTCTGGTCAGTTTGGTGAAGTTCATATGATTATAGAACCCTATTTCGATGGTATGCCAGCTCCGGAAACATTCCGTTTTAGCGGACAGGAATATAAAATCAGTAATCGCGATACGCAGGTTATCGATTTAGACTGGGGTGGAAAATTGGTACTTATCAATAGTATTGTGGGTGGTTCTATCGATTTGCGATTTTTACCAGCCATTATGAAAGGAATTATGGAACGAATGGAGCAAGGACCTTTAACAGGTTCATATGCACGTGATGTTCGTGTAATTGTATACGATGGTAAAATGCACCCGGTAGATTCTAACGAAATCTCGTTCCGTCTTGCAGGCCGAAATGCATTCTCACAAGCTTTTAAAGAAGCAGGTCCAAAATTATTAGAACCGGTTTATGATGTAATTGTTCAAGCTCCTACCGATAGACTTGGAGATGTGATGGGCGACTTGCAAACACGTAGGGCGGTAATCATGGGAATGGAAAGTGAAAAAGGTTACGAAAAACTGACCGCTAAAATTCCACTAAAAGAATTGGGAAGTTACTCTACTACATTGAGTTCGCTTACCGGCGGACGTGCTTCATTCAGCATGAAGTTTGCCAGCTACGAATTAGTTCCAATGGATATTCAGGACAAATTGCTCAAAGAATACGAAGCTTCGAAAAAAGAAGAAGATTAAACACACGATTATTACTATTCAAAACCAAAGCAGTTATCCGGAAACGGGTAACTGCTTTTTTTCGGGAGGATAGAGTTGCTTGGGATGACAGAGTTCCGACTCTGTCGGAAGAAGAATATTGACAGAATCGGAATTCTGTCATCCCAATTAAAAGAAAATAATTATCTTCGCAAAAATCTAAACTTACTTACATGGAAAAGAAAGAATACCACCGTCGCCATTTACCTCACTTTCAACAATCCGGTCAGGCATATTTTGTGACTTGGTGTATAAAAGATGCCGTTCCTCATAAGGCATTAGAAAGTTATGCCATACAATTAAAGAATATTAGGAATCTAATAGATAATGAAAAAATAAATACTGCGGATGATGAAAAAATTAGCGATTTAAAAATAGAATATTTCAGGATTCGAAAAAAATACATGAAAGCTTATGACGATTTACTACATTTACAAACAGAATTTATTGTCAATTTATCGAAAGAAGAGAACACGCAAGCAATAATAAATGCACTTTGCTTCTGGGAAGGAAAGCGAATTGAAAATTATGCTTTATGTGTAATGTCCAATCATGTACATTGGGTATTCAGAGTGCTCGATAATGATGAAATTGGTGAGCCTATTTATTTGCAGGACATATTGCAATCTGTAAAAAGATTTTCTGCTAATCAAATCAATAAACTTGAAAATCGAACTGGAACAATTTGGCAAAATGAAAGCTATGACACAACTATTCGAGACAACTTACATCTTCATAATGCTATAAACTACACAATAGAAAATCCGGTTTCTGCATGTTTAGTTGAGAACTGGTGGGAATGGAAAGGAACAAGAATATTTTAATCGCGATCAGGGATGACAGAGTTCCGACTCTGTCGAAAGAAGAAGAATATTGACAGAATCGGAATTCTGTCATCCTAAACAGAATCGGAATTCTGTCATCCCAGGAAGACCGGAACTCTGTCAGCCTTAAAAAACAAAAACGGGGCGACTTAAAGCCACCCCGTTTGTATTAAACATATTTCTAATTAATTATCCAACTATTTTACGAAACAAGTTTTTCATATTCACCAAGTCGCCAATAATTTTATGCAAATCAGTTATGGCAACACGCTCCTGCAACATGGTATCACGGTAACGTATGGTAACGCAGTTGTCTTCCATGGTTTGATGATCGACAGTTAAACAGAATGGAGTTCCAATTGCATCCTGACGACGATAGCGTTTCCCGATAGAATCTTTTTCATCATATGCGCATTTGAAATCGAATTTTAGGTCGTTCATTATTTCACGGGCCTTTTCAGGAAGTCCGTCTTTTTTAACCAAAGGCATAATACAAGCCTTAACAGGTGCTAATACCGGTGGAAGATTCAATACAACACGAGTTTCTCCGTTTTCAAGTGTTTCTTCGTTGTACGAAGCTGCCATTATTGATAAAAATGTACGATCCACACCAATCGATGTTTCAATAACATACGGAGTGTAAGATTGATTTATTTCAGGATCAAAATACTTGATGTTTTTTCCCGAGAATTTTTCATGACTGCTCAAATCGAAATCGGTACGAGAATGAATTCCTTCCACTTCTTTGAACCCGAAAGGCATTTCAAATTCAATATCGGTAGCAGCATTAGCATAATGTGCTAATTTATCATGATCATGAAAACGATATTTTTGATCTCCCAATCCAAGTGCTTTGTGCCATTTTAAGCGGGATTCCTTCCAATGTTCAAACCATTTCATTTCCTCGCCGGGACGAACAAAAAATTGCATTTCCATTTGTTCGAATTCGCGCATGCGGAAAATAAACTGACGGGCGACAATCTCGTTGCGGAATGCTTTACCTATTTGTGCAATACCAAAGGGGATTTTCATACGTCCTGTTTTTTGCACATTCAGGAAGTTGACAAAAATTCCCTGAGCAGTTTCCGGACGAAGGTAAATTTTCAAAGCGCTATCGGCAGTTGAACCAATTTCCGTGGAAAACATCAGGTTAAACTGACGAACATCAGTCCAGTTGCGGGTTCCGCTTACGGGACAAACCACTTCATAATCTTCTATTATAGCTTTCAATTCAACCAAATCAGAATCATTCAACGCCTTTACAAAACGAGCATGAATTTCATTACGCTTCGCCTGATTTTCCAATACACGTTCATTGGTCGACCGAAAAACAGCTTCGTCAAAGCTGTCACCAAAACGTTTGGCGGCTTTCTCAACTTCTTTATTCATTTTGTCGTCGTACTTTGCCAACAAATCTTCAATCAGCACATCGGCACGATAGCGTTTTTTGCTGTCTTTGTTGTCAATCAACGGATCGTTAAATGCGTCAACGTGACCAGAAGCCTTCCATGTTGTAGGGTGCATAAAAATAGCTGCATCCAGTCCAACTACATTTTCGTTGAGCAACACCATGCTGTCCCACCAGTATTTTTTTATGTTGTTTTTTAGCTCAACACCGTTCTGACCATAGTCATACACTGCACTTAATCCGTCATAAATTTCGCTTGACGGAAATACAAAACCATATTCTTTGCAATGCGCAATCAATTTTTTAAAAACATCTTCTTGTGAAGCCATAATATTTAGTTACGAGTTACGAGTTACAAGTTACAAAAAATTTGAAGTAGTCAATTTTTGAATAAAAATGTACTCCAAAATGAGGTGCAAAGTTACTATTTTTTTTGTATTTTTGTCGATTGAATTTGAAAAATACTATGGTAGTAGGGATTTTTGAGCAATAAAAATTGATTGCATCCGATCAAGCAACAACTATATGCTAACTCTCTCGTAACCTGTAACGCGTAACTTGTAACTAATTGCATGAGCACAGACGAAATAATTGAAGCGGAAAACGAAGAAAACGAATTGAACGGTGCAGCCGAAGAAAACGCTATTGAGACAGAATCTGCTGCACATTCTCAATATAAAGTGCCAAAAATTGCTGACGATGCTGTTAAACATCATCTATCGGGGATGTACCAAAACTGGTTTTTGGACTATGCATCGTATGTAATTCTGGAACGTGCTGTGCCCGATATTTACGATGGATTAAAACCCGTTCAGCGTCGTATTTTGCATTCAATGAAACGACTGGATGATGGTCGATACAATAAAGTGGCTAATATTGTGGGCCACACCATGCAATTTCACCCTCATGGCGATGCGTCCATCGGCGATGCATTGGTGCAACTCGGACAAAAAGACATTTTGATAGATTGCCAGGGAAACTGGGGAAATATACTTACCGGTGATGGTGCTGCTGCACCCCGTTATATCGAAGCCCGACTTTCTAAATTTGCGCTCGAAACGGTTTTCAATCCAAAAACTACTGAATGGAAATCGTCCTACGATGGGCGTAATAAAGAACCAATTGCATTGCCAGTAAAATTTCCCTTGCTGCTAGCGCAAGGTGTGGAAGGAATTGCAGTAGGTTTGAATTCGAAAATTTTGCCTCATAATTTCAATGAATTACTCGATGCTTGTATTGCTCATTTACTTGGAAAAGGGTTTATCCTTTTTCCTGATTTTCAAACCGGCGGCTCGATTGATGTAAGCAGATATAATGATGGCGAACGTGGTGGTGCTGTAAAAATACGTGCAAAAATCGGCAAAATTGACAATAAAACACTTGCAATAACCGAAATTCCATACGGATCAAACACATCCAAATTAATTGAATCGATAATACGTGCCAGCGATAAAGGTAAAATTAAAATTCGCAAAGTGGATGATAACACTTCCGCCAATGTTGAAATCCTTATACATCTGATTCCTGGCTCATCATCCGACAAAACAATTGACGCACTTTATGCTTTTACCGACTGTGAACTCAGTATTTCGCCAAATTGCTGTGTTATTCATGATAACAAACCACGTTTTTGCGGAGTGAGTGAAATGTTGCGCATTAGTTGTGAACATACTATGGATTTGCTGAAATCGGAACTTGAAATACAAAAAGGAGAATTACAAGAACAATTGTTCTTCACTTCGCTCGAGAAGATATTTATTGAAAACCGCATTTATAAAGATAAAGGGTTCGAGGACAGTACTTCGCAGGACGAAGTTATTGGCCATATTGACAAACGATTAGAGCCTTTCAAAAAAGATTTTATACGTGAAATTGTGCGTGAAGATTTTTTGAAATTGCTCGAAATAAAAATGATGCGTATTACCAAGTTCGACTCAGACAAAGCGAACGATATGCTGATTTCAATACAGAAAAAAATCGATGAAATTGACCATCATTTAGCTCATTTGGTGGATTATACCATTGCATGGTACGAAGGATTGAAAGCCAAATACGGAAAAGATTATCCACGTCGCACGGAGATTCGAAACTTTGAGACCATTGTGGCTTCGAAGGTGGTGGAAGCCAACGAAAAACTGTTTGTCAATTTCGACGAAGGATTTATTGGCACTTCACTCCGCAAGGATGAATTTGTATGCAATTGCTCAGACATTGACGATATTATTATTTTCTTTAAAGATGGAAAATATAAAATCGTAAAAGTAGCCGATAAAATTTTTGTGGGCAAAAATATTTTGCACTTAGATGTTTTCAAGAAAAACGACAAACGAACAGTTTACAATACTGTTTATCGCGATGGTAAAACCGGACCATATTACATCAAACGCTTTGCAGTAAATGGCATTACGCGCGATAAAGATTATGACATAACGCAAGGAACTGCTGGCTCGAAGGTGATTTATTTCACTTCCAACCCCAATGCCGAAGCCGAAGTAATACGGGTAACATTGAAACCTAAACCACGGCTTTTCAAATTGAATTTCGAGAAGGATTTCTGTGAAATTGCCATCAAAGGCCGTCAGTCGATGGGAAATATTCTTACCAAAAACGATATTCAAAAAATTGCATTAAAACAAAAAGGCGGTTCAACGCTTGGAGGAAGACAAGTTTGGTTCGACCGCGATGTATTGCGGTTGAACTACGATAACCGTGGCGAACATTTGGGCGAATTCCTTAGCGATGACATGATTTTGGTGGTTTCATCGAAAGGTGAATATTACACTTCCAATTTCGACCTGAACAACCATTACGAAAAAGATATTTTGGTTATCGAGAAATTTGATGCAAATAAAGTCTGGTCAGTAGCTTTGTGGGATGCAGAACAAAAATTTTATTACCTAAAGCGTTTCCAGTTCGAAGCCAACCAGAAATTGCAAAATTTCCTGGGCGATAATAATGAATCACGATTAATGCTAATGACCGATGTGGATTATCCACGTTTCGAAGTGGTAATGGGCGGCAACGATGCTTACCGGGAAACGTTGGTTATAGATGCTGAAGAATTTATCGGCGTAAAAAGCTTCAAAGCAAAAGGAAAACGACTCACAACTTTCGAAGTGGAAACAATAAATGAATTAGAACCACTGCGCTTTAAAGTAAAAATCGAAGATATCCGTAATGATTCAGGCGAAAAAGAAGCGGAAGAAACTGACGAAAGTGAGGATACAATAGAAGAGGTGGATGCTGAATTTACGTATTCAGAAAAAACGGAGATTGTAGACATTACTGAAGAAGTTGTAGTTCCAAAAATAAAGAAAGAAACTGCAAAGAAACCTGCTGAACCTGAAACTCCAAATGAAAAAGTAAAGGAAAAACCAGTTAAAACGATAAAAAACGATTCAGTTTTACCCAATGATATGGTTGATGAAGATGGGCAATTGGCATTGTTTTAAATCATACACGTCCAATCATAACAATAATAAATAATTAGACTAAAACCGATACTAAATGGTTCTAGTTTAATTGTTTAGAGAGTGAGAATTTTCACTGTCTTTTATTGAAATGTTTAAACGAACTACAAAATTATTTACGTAATTTTGCAACTCTTTTCAAACTACAATTACAAAAATATAAACATTTATAATGGCTAAAGAATTCAAGTATCAGGAAACTTTCCCATTGGGAAAAGAAAAAACCGAATATTATTTGCTTACCAAAGAGCATGTGTCTGTATCGGAATTTGACGGACAGCAAATTCTGAAAGTAGAGCCTGAAGCATTGACCAAACTGGCTCGTGCTGCTATGCGCGACTGTTCATTTTTGCTTCGTCCTGAACATCAACTTCAGGTTGCAGCAATTCTGGCTGACTCAGAGGCTAGCGAAAATGATAAATACGTGGCATTGACGATGCTTCGCAATGCTGAAATTGCTGCAAAAGGAATATTGCCTTTTTGTCAGGATACAGGAACAGCTACCGTTTACGCAAAAAAAGGGAGCAACGTGTGGACTGATGGTAGTGACGAAGAAGCTTTATCAAAAGGAATCTACGAAACGTATACCGAAGAAAACCTACGCTACTCTCAAAATGCCGCTTTGAACATGTACGACGAAGTGAACACTGGCACTAACCTGCCTGCTCAAATAGACTTAGTAGCCGGACATGGAAACGAATACAAGTTCCTGTTTATTGCCAAAGGTGGTGGCTCGGCTAATAAATCATACCTTTTTCAGGAAACAAAAGCGTTATTGAACCCAACTTCGCTTGAAAAATTCCTGACTGAAAAAATGAAAACCCTTGGTACAGCTGCTTGTCCTCCGTATCACATTGCTTTTGTCATTGGCGGAACGTCGGCCGATGCTTGCATGAAAACAGTGAAACTAGCTTCGACCAAATATTACGACGAATTGCCAACCACTGGAAACGACCTCGGACAAGCATTCCGTGACGTGGAAATGGAACAAAAAATTCTGAAACAAGCACAGGCTTCTGGCTTGGGAGCTCAGTTTGGTGGAAAATATTTTGCACACGATATTCGCATTGTTCGTCTTTCTCGTCATGGCGCTTCCTGTTTTGTAGGTATGGCTGTTTCGTGTTCTGCCGACCGTAACATCAAAGGTAAAATCAATAAAGATGGTATATGGGTGGAAAAAATGGAGGACAATCCGGGAGCTTTGATTCCTGCTGAACTTCGCAATCAAGGCGAAGGCGATGCTGTAAAAATCGACTTGAATATGCCAATGAAAGATATTTTGAGCATTCTGACGAAATATCCTGTAGCAACTCGTCTTTCGTTGACTGGAACCATTGTTGTTGGTCGCGATATTGCACATGCCAAACTGAAAGAGCTGATTGATGCAGGGAACCCGCTCCCACAATATACAAAAGATCATCCTATTTATTATGCTGGTCCGGCTAAAACGCCAAAGGGCATGGCTTCCGGTTCGTTTGGTCCAACCACAGCCGGACGTATGGATTCTTATGTTGATTTATTACAGGAAAACGGCGGCAGTTTGATTATGATTGCCAAAGGAAACCGCACCCAACAAGTGACTGACGCTTGCCTAAAGCATGGAGGTTTCTACCTTGGTTCTATTGGCGGTCCGGCTGCAATTTTGGCTGAACAAAACATCAAAAAAGTAGAATGTCTGGAGTATCCTGAATTAGGTATGGAGGCTATCTGGAAAATTGAAGTAGAGAATTTCCCTGCATTTATTCTGGTGGACGATAAAGGAAATGATTTCTTTAAACAGATAAAACCAACTATGGTTTGCTAGAAAATATAACCCCCAACCCCTAAAGGGGAGCTGAGTTAGTCCTTTTCTCAAATTGAATTATAAAATATTTGAGACCAAAGTAGCTAATTCCCCTTTAGGGGTTAGGGGTTGTATTTGTTAGGTAGGAGTTTGGAGTATTTTTTATCCTTAAAAAAAACATAATGTCAAAAATCATTCTCGAAAATATGGAATTCCATGCCTTTCATGGTTGTCTGGATCATGAAAAACAACTTGGTAATACGTTTATCATTTCTGTAAGTATGGAATTGAACATCGAGAAAGCAGGAAAAACGGATGAACTGCACGACACGCTCAATTATCAATTGGTTTATGATGTGGTGAAAGAGCAAATGGAAATACCTTCGAAACTAATTGAGCATGTGGGTCAACGAATTTTGGATAGTATTTTTAATGGTTTTCCGCAAATAAAAAAATTGAAAGTAAAACTTTCGAAACTAAATCCACCCCTTGGAGCCAAAGTACAAAACGTAAGCATTGAACTAAAAAAAGCTAGATAACATTATGATTTCACTAAAATTTCAACAAGAAACCTCTTGTTAAATCATTAACAAAGTGGTTTATTTTTCAACCTCTTTAGGTTTCAATTCAATCACTTCCAGATTTTGAATTTTGTCACCATCAATTTCGAAGCGAACCAGTGTTTGTATTTTATGAAAACCGTATTTTCCAGCTGCACCAGGATTTATATGTAGCAAATCGAGCGATTTGTCATATTTTACTTTCAGAATGTGCGAGTGTCCACACACAAAAAGCTTGGGTGGCTGCTGAAAAATACCCGGACGAACCAATGCGTCGTAATTCCCCGGATAACCACCAATATGCGTGAGCCAGACTTTTACTTCTTCGCATTTGAAACGATTGTGTTGAGGAAAAAGTGAACGAATTTCATGTGCATCAATATTGCCCCAAACTCCTCGGAGCGGCTTAAAAGCTTGAAGTTTATTCACCACTTCCAACGATCCCCAATCACCGCAATGCCAAACTTCATCGCAATATGCGAAATGTTCAAGAATGCGATCGTCAAGCATTCCATGTGTATCTGAAAGTAATCCTATTCTTTTCATTTAAATTTATTCTAATTGTTCCAAACAAAAGTAAATAAAATTCAGATAAATATGAGTCTTAAAACTGCGAAACCATATAAAATAAGATTTTTAAAAAGTATTTTTTGTTTAATCACATAAAAAAGTATTTCTTTTAAAATATCCTAAAATAATTTTTAATGAAATATAAAATGCTAAATTTGCGAACGATAAAAATGAAAACAGCATAAAATATATTTAAATGAATACTAAACTGCAAGAATTAACAGATAAAATTTATCTGGAGGGCGTAGAAAAAGGTAATAATGAGGCTAAAACCATTGTAGAGAATGCTCAACTAGAGGCTGCTGAAATTTTGGAAAAAGCGAACAAAGATGCACAGCAAATTATAGCAGATGCAACTGCATCTGCCGCAGAATTGTCAAAAAATACACAATCTGAACTTCGTCTTTTTGCGCAACAATCGGTAAATGCATTGAAGTCGGAAATTGCCGATTTACTAAGCGGAAGTATTGTTTCCGAATCCGTAAAAGCAGCCACTTCCGATAAAGTATTTATGCAAAAAACTATATTTGCGTTGGTTCAGGAATGGGCTAAAACCGAATCGCTAACTATACAGGCAAAAGACGCAAAGGCTTTGACAGAGTATTTCGTTTCCAATGCAAAAGAATTACTAAACAACGGTGTGAAAATTACTGAAGCCAATGGAATAAAAGCTGATTTTGACATCAATTCTGCTAAAGGCGGTTATAAAATTACTTTTGGAGATGACGAATTTATAGCCTATTTCAAAGAATTCTTGCGTCCGAAATTAGTAGAAATGCTTTTTTAATGACCCCTAAACCCCCATTAGGGGAATTATAAAAATGAATTACTATTGCCTTATAGCCGGATTACCCGACCTACAACCCGAAGATAACAAATCGACTCTTTCATTAATCGAACTAAAAAACGAATTGATGGATCAATTATCGGATGCCGATGCGCAGTTGTTGAGATTGCTTTTTGCTAAATTTGATAATGAAAATTGGTTGAGATTTCTCAAAAATAAAGATGCAGCATTGAATCCGCTTGGTAATTTAAAATCCGAGCATTTAAATCAGCTTCTGGCATTGATGCAAGAATTCGAACATCCTCAGGATATTCGTCTTCTATCGTATATACATACTTTTTATTCCAATGTCAACAATGAAAAATTTCTTACGGAAGGAATTTCCCACGAAGACTATCTATCCGGTTTATATTACGAATATGCTATGCGAAGCAAAAATGAGTTTTTACAAGCATGGTTCGAATTCAATTTGAATATCAATAACTTACTAACAGCAGTCACCTGTCGAAAACACGGTTTTGACTTGAAGGCTTTAGTATTGGGAAATAATGAGGTGGCCATGGCAATTAAATCCAGCAATGCCCGCGATTTTGGCTTGACCGGGATTTTCGACCAGTTGGATCCTGTATTGCGAATAGCAGATGATACAAATTTGTTGGAACGCGAAAAGAAAATTGATGCAATTAAATGGAATTGGTTGGATGAACACACTTTCTTTCATTATTTTTCCATCGAAAAAATATTTGCCTTCGTATTGAAATCGGAAATGTTAGACCGTTGGAAACCACTTTCGATTGAAAAAGGGACACAAATTTTCAGGGAAATGCTGGTGGGTATGAAAGAAGAAGTGAAATTTGAAGAATAAATAAAGTTTGAAGTTTCGAATTTAAAAACCTCAAATTGAGAAATATAACAAGAGAAATAGAATCATTCATACTATAAAGCCATTGTTTTTAGATTGAAAATCAGCACATTGGCACATTTTTAAAATTATGTCGACAAAAGGAAAAGTAAAAGGAATTATTTCCAACCTGGTAACAGTAGAAGTGGATGGACCAGTAGCTCAAAATGAAATTTGCTATATTGAATTAGGCTCTCAAAAGCTCATGGCCGAAGTTTTAAAAGTGACTGGCGCTAATGCTTTTGTTCAGGTTTTTGAAAGTACTCGTGGCTTAAAAGTTGGCAACGAAGTTGAGTTTATGGGACATTTGCTTGAAGTTACGTTGGGTCCAGGTTTACTTTCACGTAATTACGATGGGCTTCAAAATGACTTGGATAAACTCACTGGAATTTTTCTGAAACGTGGAGAATATAATTTTCCATTGGACAAAGAAAAATTGTGGAAATTCACTCCTCTTGCAAAAGCAGGTGATAAAGTTGAATCTGCTTCCTGGTTAGGTGAAGTCGACGAAAACTTCCAACCTCATAAAATAATGGTGCCGTTTACTTTCGAAGGTACTTATACTGTAAAAAGTGTAGCTGTGGAAGGTGAATATAAAATTTTCGATACCATGGCTGTGATTATCGACTCCGAAGGTAAAGAAATTGAAGTGACAATGGTTCAGAAATGGCCAGTTAAACGGGCGATTAGTATTCACACAGAAAAACCTCGTCCATTCAAATTGCTCGAAACCGGCGTTCGGGTAATTGACACCGCCAATCCAATTGTAGAAGGTGGAACAGGATTTATTCCAGGTCCGTTTGGCACTGGCAAAACGGTGCTTCAACATGCCATTTCCAAACAAGCCGAAGCCGACATTGTAATTATTGCAGCTTGTGGTGAGCGTGCCAACGAAGTAGTGGAAATATTTGTCGAATTCCCGGAATTGAAAGATCCACATACCGGTCGCTTTTTGATGGAACGTACTATTATTATTGCCAACACTTCCAACATGCCAGTTGCATCGCGTGAAGCGTCGGTTTACACCGCCATGACTATTTCTGAATATTATCGCGCCATGGGATTGAAAGTGTTGCTGATGGCCGACTCCACTTCGCGATGGGCACAGGCGTTACGCGAAATGAGTAACCGCATGGAGGAATTGCCGGGACAAGATGCTTTCCCTATGGACTTATCGGCAATTATCGGCACTTTCTACAGTCGTGCCGGTTACGTAATTCTGAAAAATGGAAAAACAGGATCTATCACTTTTATTGGAACCGTTTCTCCTGCCGGCGGGAACCTTAAAGAGCCGGTAACAGAAGGAACTAAAAAAGTAGCCCGCTGTTTTTTCGCATTAGAGCAAGCCCGTGCCGACCGCAAACGTTATCCGGCTGTGAATCCAATCGACAGTTATTCTAAATACATTGAATATCCAGAATTTGAAGAATATATCTCAAAACGAATTTCGCCCGATTGGACAACCAAGGTGAACGACATGAAAACCATTCTTCAACGCGGGAAGGAAATTCAGGAACAAATTAATATTTTAGGGGATGACGGTGTTCCGGTAGAATATCATGTTACTTTTTGGAAATCGGAGGTGATTGACTTTGTTATTTTACAACAAGATGGCTTTGACGAAATAGACTCAGTTTCGCCCCTTGACAGACAAGAATTCATGCTCAATCTGGTAATGGATATTTGTAATTCCGATTTTCAATTCAAAGGATTTGTGGAAGTAATGGATTATTTTAAAAGCTTAATCAACATTTGCAAGCAATTAAATTATAGCGAATTCCATTCCGAATCTTTTGAGAAATACATCATCCAACTCCAGGCAGTATTGGACGAAAGAAAAAAATAACCAGTTTACAAAAGTACAAATCAACGAATCAACATTATAAATGGCAACAAAAGCATTTCAAAAAATTTATACCAAAATCATTCAGATTAACAAAGCGACGTGTACGCTAAAAGCAAACGGTGTGGGAAATGATGAACTGGCAACTGTCAACGGCAAATTGGCCCAGGTGGTGAAAATTATGGGTGACGAAGTTACTCTACAGGTTTTTTCGGGAACTGATGGAATTCCTACCAATGCCGAAATCGTATTTTTGGGAAAAGCTCCGTCGTTGAAAGTAAGCGATCAATTGGCGGGACGCTTTTTTAATTCATTTGGAGATCCTATAGATGGTGGACCAAAAGTGGAAGGTGAAGAACGTGAAATTGGCGGTCCGTCGGTAAATCCTGTTCGTCGTAAACAACCATCGGAATTGATTGCCACGGGTATTGCCGGAATCGATTTAAATAACACCCTGGTTTCCGGGCAAAAAATTCCATTTTTTGCCGACCCCGATCAACCTTATAATCAGGTTATGGCAAATGTAGCATTGCGAGCACAAACCGACAAAATTATTTTGGGTGGAATGGGTTTAACCAATGATGATTATCTCTATTTCAAAAATGTATTTAATAATGCCGGGGTTCTCGATCGTATCGTAAGTTTTGTGAATACAACAGAAAATCCACCAGTAGAGCGTTTGTTAATCCCTGACATGGCATTGACAGCTGCTGAATATTTTGCGGTGGATAAAAACGAAAAAGTATTGGTTTTACTTACCGATATGACATCGTATGCTGATGCCTTGGCTATTGTTTCGAATCGAATGGATCAAATTCCATCGAAAGATTCCATGCCGGGTTCGTTGTATTCAGATTTGGCAAAAATATACGAGAAAGCAGTTCAATTTCCAGCGGGAGGTTCCATCACCATTATTGCGGTGACAACTCTTTCGGGGGGGGATATTACGCACTCAATTCCTGACAATACAGGCTATATTACTGAAGGTCAGTTATTCCTTCGTCGAGATTCGGATGTAGGAAAAGTAATTGTCGATCCGTTCCGTTCTTTATCACGATTGAAACAGTTGGTAATTGGTAAAAAAACGCGCGAAGATCACCCTCAAGTAATGAATGCTTCTGTTCGTTTATTTGCTGATGCTGCCAATGCTAAAACTAAATTGGAGAATGGTTTTGACTTAACCGATTATGATGAGCGTACATTGGCTTTCGCAAAAGATTATTCAACTCAACTTTTAGCAATTGATGTTAATATCGACACAACTAAAATGTTGGACGTCGCATGGAGTTTATTAGGAGAACATTTCAAACCGGCCGAGGTAAGTATAAAACAAGAATTGGTCGATAAATATTGGAAGTAACCCCACCAAATATCTTGAAAAGAGGTTTAATTTAGGTTTAAATTATTATATTTTTATTCTCCTTTTGGGGAATTGAGGAGGTTTTAAAAATGTCTGATATATTGAAATACAATAATGTTGAGAGCAAACTGATGATTATTCGAAATCAGCAAGTTTTGCTAGATAGCGACGTGGCTGAGTTGTATGATGTTGAAACTAAACGAATCAATGAAGCTGTAAAAAATAATCCCGATAAATTTCCGTATGGATATGTCATTGAGCTGAATAATGTAGAGTTTGAAGATTTGCGGTCGAAATTTTCGTCCACAAATTTTTCCAAAACTCGTGTTAGTCCAAAAGCATTTACGGAAAAAGGTTTGTATATGCTTGCTACAATTCTGAAAAGCAAAAAAGCAACAGAAACGACCATCGAAATTATAGAAACTTTCACAAAGATCAGAGATCTTACACGAACTGTTTCAGAAATAATTGAAGTGCATGAAGATAAGAAACAAAAATCGTTGTTGAAAAAAAGTGGTGAAATAATTTCAGATATTCTGGGAGAATCGCTTGATGCCACTGAGACAGAAACAAGTATTGAGTTGAATTTTGCAGTTTTGAAAATAAAGCACACAATAAAACGTAAAAACGGCACAAATCAGGTTCATGAGGATCAACCGATTTATATAAAATTAAAAGATTAAATTCTTTTTAATCAACAACAGGACTGATATTTATGGGAGTACAATTTCAATATAATAAAACATCGTTGCAATCTTTAGAGAAAAATCTAAAGATGCGTGTCCGAGCTTTGCCTACTATTAAAAATAAGGAAAGTGCGCTTCGTATGGAAGTAAAACGAGCCAAAGACGACATAAAGAGACTTGAAGATGAAGTGGAACAACGCATTGCAGCATATGATAAAATGCTGGCATTGTGGGGCGAATTTGACACTTCGTTGCTTAAAGTGGATGATGTAAAAATGAGTATCAAAAAAATTGCCGGCGTTCGAATTCCTATATTAGAAGAAGTGGTTTATACTACCAAACCTTTTAGTTTGTTCAATTCACCCAACTGGTATGCCGATGGTTTGACACAACTAAAAGAACTGGCACAAGTGGGCATCGAGCGTGAATTTTCGGCTCAGAAACTCCATTTGCTGGAATATGCCCGCAAGAAAACAACGCAAAAAGTGAATCTTTTTGAAAAGGTACAGATTCCGGGTTATGAAGATGCCATTCGAATGATTAAGCGATTTATGGAAGACGAGGAAAACCTATCGAAGTCATCACAAAAAATTGTAAAATCGCGCCAACTACAAATGAAGGAGGCTGAACTATGATTTTAAAAATGAAAAAATACACCTTTCTGGTGTACCACAAAAATTACATCGATTTTCTCGAAAAAATTCGGGAAATAGGCGTTTTGCATGTGATCGAAAAACCAGAAGGTATTCCCGAAAACGATGCATTACGGAATAAAATGCAGTTTGCAGCCCGAGTAAAAGCAGCTTTAAAACAACTTGAAAAACGCACACCTAAAAATGCAAATTTAGCTCCGGCTAATAACAATGCAAACGGATTAGAAATATTATCCAAAGTCGAAAATGCGCTTATTGAGAAAGATGAACTCGATCTAAAACTTCAACTATCGGAGAAAGAACGCGATCGCATGGAAGTATGGGGAATGTTTAGTCACGAGAGACTGCAACAACTCAAACAAATGGGTTTTGAAATTCAGTTCTACAGTTGCAACGTTCGTAAATTCGATCAGGAATGGGAAGTACTTTATAATGCTTTTGAAATTGACACTGTCGGAACTACCCGTTATTTTATAACAATTACACGACCAGGAGAAGTAGTTGAAATTGAAGCTGATCCGATAAAATTATCAAGCAAAACAGCTATAGAATTAGATGTTGAAATTAAAGAACTTCGTCATATTATTGAGAATGCAAAGTTAAATTTAATAGAAATGTCTGTTTCAGATTACCAAACGTTGAAATCTGTTCAGGGAAAAGTATTGGGAGAAATTGATTTTTCGAATGTAATATTGAATACAAGAATCGAAGCCGATGAAAAAGTAATGTTACTAGAAGCTTGGTGTCCTGAAGATTCTGATGTTGCATTAAATCAATTTTTAGATACTACAGAAATTTATTTCGAATCAAAAGTACCAACAGATGAAGATAAAATACCTGTAAAATTAAAAAACAACCGGTTTGCAAAATTATACGAGATGATTGGTGAATTGTACGACATACCAAATTATCACGAGATTGATTTAACTCCATTCTTTGCACCTTTCTATATGTTGTTTTTTGGTTTATGCCTGGGCGATGCCGGATATGGATTTATTTTAGTTTTGATTTCCATTTTTGCACGCAAGAAAGTAAAACCAGCTCTAAAACCAATACTTTCTTTGGTTACTTGGCTGGGAAGTGCCACTGTGATTCTGGGAATAGTAAGCGGAACTTTTTTTGGATATAATTTACTGGAATCAAAAATAGCGTGGATAGAATCGATAAAAGTAATTATGCTCGACCCGAATCAACTGTTCTACACTGCCTTGATTTTGGGAGTCATTCAAATTATGTTTGGAATGATTATAAAAGCCGTTGGGTTGGTTCGTCGTTTCGGATTGTCTGCTTCTCTTTCCACATGGGGTTGGATAATTGTGTTGATAGGCTGTGGAACAGTATACGGACTTTCAACATACAATGGGTTACTCCCTTTAACTACAAAATGGGCATATATCATAATTGGTGGAATTGGCGGATTGCTCATTTTTATTTTGAATGATATAAAACGCAATCCTTTGATAAACATTGGAGCCGGATTGTGGGACACCTATAATATGGCAACCGGTTTATTGGGTGACGTTTTATCCTATATCCGTCTATTTGCATTGGGAATTTCGGGTGCAGTAATGGGATTTGTATTCAATGATTTAGCAATTAATTTAAGTGGCAGTATTCCGGTGTTGAGTCCAATAATTATGATTATTATCATGTTAATTGGTCATAGTATAAATATATTCATGTCCGGTCTGAGCGCTTTTGTACATCCGATGCGTCTTACTTTCGTGGAATTTTATAAAAACTCCGGTTTCGAAGGTGGTGGAAAAAAATACAAACCTTTTGCACCTTACAAGGAAAAAGAGAGTCTTTTTTGACAACTAAAACAATAAAAAATAACAAATAAATAAAACAACTTTAAAACAAAAGAAAATTATGGAACCTATTATTTTGGCTTACATTGGAATCGGGTTAATGGTTGGATTATCCGGTGTCGGAAGTGCCTTTGGTGTTACCATTACCGGAAATGCAGCCATCGGAGCATTAAAGAAAAACTCAGAAGCATTCGGTAATTATATGGTTTTGAGTGCACTTCCAGGCACACAAGGACTTTACGGATTTCTTGGTTACTTCCTTCTTCAAAGCAAATTAGATCCTGCAATGACCTGGGGAACAGCAGCTGCCGTTTTCGGAGCAAGCATTGCTTTGGCACTCACGGCACTTTTTTCGGCCATTCGTCAGGGACAAGTGTGTGCAAACGGAATAGCTGGAATTGGTTCGGGATACGATGTTTTTGGTAAGACAATGATTTTAGCAGTATTCCCAGAATTATATGCAATTGTTTCGTTGGCAGCTGTGTTTATGATTAGTAACGCAATTTAATCATCCATTATTAATTTTAGAAGCTCGAACGACTTCATGCGTTTGAGCTTCTTCTATTTTGTTTATAGTTACAATTTCGCTACTTTTGTGCTGGGATTGCTATGTAGATTATTGATAAAATGAAGAAGAAAAAATCAAATAAACTAAAACCATTTATACAAAAAATCCGATTCAAGTACCGTGTTTCCATATTAAATGAAAACACACTTGAAGAATCTTGGCACGTTCGCTTGTCGCGTTTCAGTGTGTTTGTGTATGGAACTACCTTTGTTTTTCTTACTTTTATTATTCTTACTGTATTAATATTTGCGACACCAATAAGCCAATATTTACCGGGTTATGGTGATTCCGGAAATCGCACTAAAATAATTCAAAATAGCATGCAAACCGATTCGTTGGTAAAACAAATTGAATTACAGAGAGGCTATGTAGATATTCTCAAAGGAATTATCACGGGCAATATCAAGCCAGATTCCATAGCGTCATTAGATTCGGTAGAGTTAAAAGAAAAAGCGCGAGTTTTTCTGGAAAAATCGAATAGAGAAAAAGACTTTGTGAAAAATTACGAAGAGGATGAGAAGTACAGTCTGGCAAGTATTGATGCTAAACCAAACGAAAATATGTACGTTTTCTTTCGTCCGACGCGAGGTGTAATTTCATCTAAATTCAATTTATCGGAACAACATTTTGGTGTAAATCTTATTACTTCATCTAATGAAAGTGTAGTCAGCGTGTTAGGTGGAACAGTGGTTTATGCTGAATTTACATTTGATTATGGCTGGGTTATTCAGGTTCAACACGAAAATAATTACTTGTCGATTTATAAAAACAACACACGTTTATTGAAAAAGGTGGGGGATGAAGTAAAAGCAGGAGAAAGTATTGCCATCACTGGAGAAGCAGCAGTCAAAAATAAAGGTTCGCAGTTTTATTTTGAATTATGGAAACAGGGTAAACCAATTAACCCTGAAGAAGTAATAATTTTTTAAATATCATGAAAAACGAAATTCAAAAGAAACAAATAGCAATTTTAGGCTCTACTGGTTCTATCGGAACACAAGCTTTGGAAGTGATTTCCGAAAACGATTCGTTGTTTGAAATATATGCTCTAACCGCCAATAATCAGGTTGATTTATTGATTGATCAAGCCCGAAAATACAATCCGGAAATGGTTGCCATTGGCAATGAAGCGCATTATCTTCAATTAAAAAACGCTTTGTCCGATTTGCCAATAAAAGTTTTTGCCGGTGCAGATTCCATTGCACAAGTTGCAGAAATGCAACCAATTGATATGGTTCTTACGGCAATGGTTGGATATTCGGGTCTCAAACCAACCATGAATGCCATTAAAGCAGGAAAAAAAATTGCGTTAGCGAATAAAGAAACACTGGTTGTAGCCGGTGAACTAATTTGCGAATTGGCAGCTCAACATCATGTTTCCATCCTTCCGGTTGATTCTGAACATTCGGCTATTTTTCAATGCTTGGCGGGCGAAGGAAATAATCCGATAGAAAAATTGATTCTGACAGCTTCGGGTGGCCCGTTTCGTACCAAAACCATGAACGAATTGGAACATGTTACCAGCGCTCAAGCGTTGAAACATCCAAATTGGGAAATGGGTGCGAAAGTAACCATCGATTCTGCCAGTTTAATGAATAAAGGTTTCGAAATTATTGAAGCCAAATGGTTATTTGGAGTTTCACCGGAGCAAATTGAAGTAGTTGTACATCCACAATCTATTATTCATTCCATGGTTCAATTTGTGGATGGTTCCATCAAAGCACAACTTGGAATGCCCGATATGAAATTGCCCATTCAATATGCATTTACCTATCCCGAACGGTTGAAAACAAATTTCCCTCGTTTCGATTTTAACGTTTGCTCTCAATTTACATTTGAAAGACCAGATTTGGAACGCTTCCGGAATTTAAGTTACGCTTATTATGCCATGGAAAAGGGTGGAAATATGCCTTGTGTGCTCAATGCAGCCAACGAAGTGGTAGTTGAAGCATTTTTAAAAGATAAAATCGGATTTCTGCAAATGAGTGATATTATTGAAGATGTTTTGATGAAAGCTGAGTTTGTAGCCAAACCGAATTATGATGATTATGTAAAAACAGATGAATTAGTTAGAGTGATAACTCGTGAGTTGATAAAATAAATGGAAATTCCCAAAACAGAAGGTATAAAATACGCCGGTTCTAAACTTAAACTCTTGCCATTCATGTTCGACATGATAAAAAAGTTGGATGGAGTTCAAACTGTATTGGATGGATTTAGTGGATCGACGCGGGTATCGCAAGCTTTTGCACAATTGGGATATTCAACCACTGCCAACGACATTTCGTCCTGGTCGGAAGTTTTTGCCACTTGTTATTTAACCTCAAATCAGTCAAATAACTATTACAAAGAAATAATTGACCACTTGAATAACGTAAAAAGCGTTGATGGTTGGTTTACAGAAAATTATGGCGGAACAATAAAAGATATAAAAAAACCGTTTCAGATTAAAAACACTCAGAAGCTGGATGCAATTCGTCAGGAAATTGAAGTTTTGAATTTAGCTTGGGAAGACAAATGTGTTTTGCTCACAAGTTTGATTTACGCAATGGATAAGGTTGATAATACGCTTGGACATTATGTTGCCTATTTATCTGATTGGTCGGCTCGTTCGTTTAAAGACTTGGAATTAAAACTGCCAAACAGATTTATATCCACTGGAAATAATAAAGTGATTCGTGATGATATTTTCAATACAGTGGCAAAAAATAGTTACGATTTAGTTTATTTTGATCCACCGTATGGTTCAAATAACGAAAAAATGCCACCAAGCAGGGTTCGTTACACAGCGTATTATCATATTTGGACAACAATAATAAAGAACGATCAACCTGCGGTTTTTGGAAAAGCCAATCGTAGAGAAGATTCACGGGACGGTATATCAGGCTCTGTTTTTGAGGAATTTAGAAAAAACGCTACCGGCGATTTCATGGCAATGGAGGCTTTGAAAAAGCTAATAAAAGAAACAAACACCCGATATTTGATGTTGTCGTACAGTTCGGGAGGCAGAGCCACAAAGGACCAATTGCTCGATATCATTTCAGACTCTGGCAAATTGCTCGAAATAAAAATGATAGATTATAAAAAAAACGTCATGAGTAATATGCGTTCTACAAATGAATGGATTAATAGCGACGAGAAACACAATGAATATCTATTTTTAATGGAAAAAATATAAATTTAAAAACCAAACGATAAAACAACTACACAATTCTATATGGAAACATTTCTTATCAGAGCATTGCAACTTATTTTAAGTCTTTCAATTTTAGTCGTACTACACGAGTTCGGCCATTTTGCTTTTGCACGCTTGTTTAAAGTACGTGTCGAAAAATTCTATATGTTTTTCAATCCCAATTTTTCGTTAATCCGTGCCAAAAAGATAAATGGAAAATGGGAAATTAAGTTTTTGGCACAAAATGTACCTGCAAACGAACGTCCAAAGCTTGATGCTGATGGCGATGTTAAAGTTGATGCAAAAGGAAAATCGGTTATGGAAAAAATTCCTTTGACTGAACTACCAGAAGGCGATTGGCGTAAATATCCCGACAATACCGAATGGGGAATTGGTTGGTTACCTTTGGGCGGCTACTGTAAAATTGCCGGTATGGTTGACGAATCGATGGATGTAACACAAATGTCGGAAGAACCACAGGCATGGGAATACCGCTCACGTTCGGTATGGCAACGGTTACCAATTATTGTCGGCGGAGTTTTTGTAAATTTCATTTTGGCAATGGTCATTTATTCTGCCATTCTCTTTACATGGGGAAGAGAATTTCTACCCATCGAAAATGCAAAATACGGACTTCAATTCTCACAAACCTTACTGAAAAGCGGACTTCAGAATGGCGATAAAATTGTTAGAATTGATGGTGAAACAGCGATTGATCAGGCTGATATTGTTGAGAAAATTCTCATTGATGGTAAACAAACAATAACTGTTTCGAGGAATAATCAACTTGTAGATTTAAAACTGCCATCCGACTTTACTCAAAAAGTGCTTGCTGCAGGCGAAACAGACTTTGTGGCTATTCGTTACCCTTTTGTTGTTGATGAAATATCTTCCGGATCGCCGGCCGAAGTTGCAAAATTACAATCTGGCGATAGTATAATCGGAATTAACGGAAAACCCCTTAATATCTTTCAAGATATTGCAGCAGAATTAGATGCTTCCAAAAACTCAAATGTTGATTTGCAATTTATAAGAAATGGAAACGTAATGGAAACTAATATTCAACTGTCCGAAAACGGAAAATTGGGAGTGGCGGTTAAAAGTCCATACGAATTTATGTCCACTAAACAAATCAGTTATGGTTTTTTTGAAGCCATTCCTGCTGGAATTAATTTGGGCTGGGAAACTTTGACAAGTTATGTGAAACAATTTAAAATTGTATTCACCAAAGAAGGATCAAAACAATTAGGTGGTTTTGGTAGTATTGGCAAAATGTTTCCAAAAACATGGGATTGGCAAAGGTTTTGGTCGCTAACAGCTCTATTATCAGTTATTCTGGCATTTATGAATTTTCTACCCATCCCAGCTCTGGATGGTGGTTATGTGATGTTTTTGATTTACGAAATGATAACCGGTAAAAAGCCAAACGATAAATTTTTAGAATATGCTCAAACTGGAGGAATGTTACTTCTCTTTGCGCTACTTCTTTTTGCAAATGGAAATGATATTTTCAAAGCAATTTTTAAATAATTTGCTATAAATCAATTACTAGTACAATTTCTACACATTTCATATTGCTTCCGGTTTTGGAGAATACCATCTCTGAAATCGGAAGCTTTTTTTGAATGCCAACAATCAGTAAATAATTTTTCGTTGATGTTACCAAAAGAATAATCAGAACCTTTATCAAAACAGCAGGGTAATACTTCACCATTTACATTAATTACCGCACCACTGTACATTCTCCAACACCTGTTAAGCTGATTGCCTTTCAGATAAAATTTGCCGTCATTTCGTTTTTTATAACGTGAATATTTTTTAGTAACGGGCATAAGATCATTTCCTTTTTCAAAATCATAGAGTTGCGCCGTTTTAAAGGTCAGTTTGTTAACGTGTAATGATTTTGACAAACGTTTCATGTCAGACATTTGGTGTTCGTTTGTTTTCAAAACCAAAAATTGAACTTCAATGAACGGAGTAGAAGATTTTTGCTCCTTTTTTGCATTAACAAGTTCATTTATTCCTTCAATTGCTTTATTCAAACTTCCACCAACTCGATATTTTTCATAAACTTCCTGAGTAGCTCCATCAACAGACACAATTATTTTATCTAACCCCGAAATTACAATTTCATTTGCTATTTTTTTTGTTAAATATTGTCCGTTTGTTGAAGTAGAAGTGAAAATATTTGATTTATGGGCAAATTCAACAAATTCAGTAAGTCTGTTGTTGAGAAAGGGTTCACCTTGAAAATAAAAAATGATATGTGTTAATGTAGGTTTTAATTGTTCAATTAAGTTTTTAAAAAGTACAAAATTGAAATTCCTTTTTTTATCAGTAGAGTATTCACTCTTCCCAACAGTACATTCCGGACAATGCAAGTTACAATAATTGGTTATTTCAATGGAAATAAAAGTTGGTAATACAATCTTGGTAGTTTTGATACCAGCAGCGGAAAGAACATAAGAAAAAATTAATCTTAAAAAATTACTTATTTTGAGTAAAGAAAAATATCGTAATGATTTCAAAATTATTTGAATGTTTTTAAAGATTAGTGGCATTATTAATTCTTTTTTTTTAAACAAATGTAATAATAATTTGTTATTCTATTATGTTTTAATGTATTTTGAATTCATATTAACAAAATAAACAACAAAATCACAAGGAATATTACATTAATTTCCGTGAAAGATTGTATATTTGCAGGCAAAAGTTCAAAATATAAAATTATATAATTTACAACAAAAACAAAAATTTATGAGAAAGCAATTATTTTTCGCAGTTTCTGTGGTCCTTGCGTTAGTCTTCAGTTCTTGTAGCAAAGACATGGCTGCCTTGGATCCTAGCTTATTTAAATGTAACCCAAATCCACTTGAAGTAAAAGGTGGAAAAGTAGATGCGACAATTACAGGCACATTCCCTGTGAAGTATTTCAACAAAAAAGCCACAGTAACTGTAACCCCTGTTTTAAAATTCGAAGGTAAAGAAGTTAAAGGTACTCCTGTAACATTTCAAGGTGAAAAAATTGTTGGCAATGATCAATCAATTTCGTACAAATTAGGCGGTACGTATTCCATTAAAGCATCTTTTGATTATGTTCCTGAAATGGCTAAATCTGAATTGTATCTTGAATTCAGCGCCACTACTAAGAAGAAAACATATCAAATTCCAAGTGTAAAAGTTGCTGATGGAGTTATTGCTACTTCTCAATTGGCTTCAACTAGTGCAAGTGAAATTTCTGCGGTAATTATTCCTGATAAATTTCAAAGAGTAATTCAAGAAATGCAAGAAGCTGATATTTTATTCTTAATTCAACAATCTACACTTCGTAAAACTGAAACAAAATCAACTGATATTATTGAACTTACTAAAAAAATCAAAGCAGCTAATGATACTCAAAATAAAAAAGTTGCTGGATTTGAAATTTCAGGTTATGCATCACCTGATGGTGGTTTAGATTTAAATACAAACTTAGCTGAAAAACGCGAAAAAGTTACAGTTGATTATTTAAATAAAGAATTGAAAAAACTTAAAACGACCGTTACTATCGATTCTAAATTTACAGCTGAAGACTGGGCTGGTTTCCAGGCATTGATGGAAAAATCAAACATTCAGGACAAAGAGGTTATTCTACGTGTTTTAAACATGTACACCGATCCTGAACAACGTGAACGTGAAATCAAAAACTTATCTGTAGCTTTTAAAAGTATTGCAGAAGAAATTCTTCCTCAATTACGCCGTTCTCGTTTAAAATTGACAGTAGATGTAACCGGCAAATCAGACGAAGAGATTTCAAAACTTGAAAAAGAAGATGCCTCAAAACTATCTGTTGAAGAGCTACTTTATTCTGCTACTTTGACAAATAGTTTGTCTGAAAAAGAAGCAATCTATATCAAAGTTACTGATTTATATCCAACTGATGCCCGTGGTTTCAATAACTTGGGTGCTGTAAAATATCAACAAGGAAATGTTGCTGATGCTTCTCGCTATTTTGCTAAAGCATTGGAACTTGATCCAAAATCGGCTGATGCTAATTACAATGCAGGTGCTGCTTCATTAGCAAAAGGTGATGTGGCGGCCACAGAAGTATCATTTGGTAAAGCCGCAGGTACAACAGGTAACCTGAGTCAGGGTTTAGGAACAGTCTATGTAATTAAAGGAGATTATACTAAAGCTAAAACCTATTTCGGTTCTACTGCTACCAATAACGCAGCATTAGTTCAAATTTTGAATGCAGATTATAGTGGTGCACGCAAAACTTTATCAGCAGTTGCTCAACCTAATGCAATGACATCGTATTTGGGAGCAATTATTGGAGCTCGTACAAATGACCGTGAATCTGTTTACAGCAACTTAAAAGATGCAGTTAAGCAAGATAAATCGTTAGCTCAAAAAGCCGTTAAGGACATTGAATTCGCAAAATTTGCTACTGATGAAACTTTTATTTCAATCGTTAAGTAAATAAACAATCATGTTAAAAAATCCGATGCAAATACTTTGTGTCGGATTTTTTTGTTTAATGAATCCATAAAAAAATGTCATTTATTTTGAAAACCTGAATAAATGTCATGTTTAAAAAAGACGCTGCTTTTTTGGCAGTTTTAAAGAACATTAATGGATTATCAACAAATAACATTTTCATTTTCGGGCATTTAACTGTATCTTTGCAGAAAATATATTTTAAAAAATCATTATAACAGCACGATGAATAACGAACAAATAGTAGAAAAAATTGTTGAAGGTATACAGGAAAGAAAAGGCAAGAATATTGTAGTAGTAAACCTGACAAAATTAAAAGAAGCACCTTGCAGCTATTTTGTAATATGCGAAGGAGATTCAAATGTACATGTTAATGCTGTAGGAAATTCAATAAAAGATTATGTTCGGGAAGAAATAAAAGTAAAACCCTACGCAACCGATGGATTTGAAAATAGCGAATGGATTGCTATGGATTATGGACAAATTATTGTGCATGTTTTTCAGAGAGCAACACGGGCATTTTATGACATTGAACATTTATGGGCTGATGCTCAATTGAAAAAACTGGAAGATGTTCTGTAATTTTTCTTACAAACAAAATACATTGCCAAATAAACCAAGTTGCCAATAATCTTGTTTCAACTTTAAACAAACTTATTAAGATATCAATATTTTAAAATAATGGAAAATAAAACACCGAATCAAAATCCGCCTAAACCAAACGGCAAAATGCCAAAATTTAATATTTCATGGATTTATGGAATAATTATACTCGTTCTATTTGGTTCATACTTTTTTTCTGATAATGTGCCAACGAAAGAAGTCCCTTTCTCTACTTTCGAGGAATATGTAAAAACAGGATTGATCGAAAAAATTGATGTATATTCAACTAAGAATACGGTTGAAGCAAAAATTGATAAAGACTCACTAAAAAAGGTATTTGGTGATAAGTCTGAAACTTATGCCAAGGAAAGAATGATAAGTGTGAGAATTCCATCTGTAGATGAATTCTCAAAATTTATTCAAAAAGCCAAAGATGAATATGCCTTTACTGGGGTAGTTGAATACAAAGAAAGCAGAAACTACATTGATGTATTTCTATATAGCATTTTGCCCTTTCTATTGCTAATACTTTTCTTTGTTTTTATGAACCGTCGCATGTCAGGTCAAATGGGCGGAGGAGCTGGCGGTGGCATTTTTAATGTTGGAAAATCCAAAGCACAACTTTTTGACAAAGGGGATGTAACCAATAAAATCACATTCAAAGAAGTGGCTGGTTTAGCTGAAGCGAAACAGGAAATTGAAGAAATTGTATCCTTTCTGAAAAATCCATCAAAATACACCGAATTAGGTGGTAAAATCCCAAAAGGAGCTTTACTTGTAGGCCCTCCTGGAACAGGTAAAACATTGTTGGCCAAAGCAGTTGCCGGCGAAGCAGACGTACCGTTCTTTTCCATGTCAGGTTCTGATTTTGTTGAAATGTTTGTAGGTGTTGGCGCATCGCGTGTTCGCGATTTATTCCGTCAGGCAAAAGAAAAAGCACCGTGTATCATTTTTATTGATGAGATTGATGCAGTAGGTCGTGCTCGTGGAAAAAATCCAAATATGGGAAGCAATGATGAGCGTGAAAACACATTAAATCAATTACTGACAGAAATGGACGGATTTGGATCCAACAGTGGTGTAATTATTTTAGCTGCAACCAATCGTGCTGATATTCTTGACAAAGCATTGCTTCGTGCAGGTCGTTTTGATCGCCAAATTCATGTTGATTTGCCTGATGTTCACGAGCGCAAACAGATTTTCAACGTACATCTTCGTCCTATTAAAATCAACGAAACTGTAGATGTAAATTTTTTGGCTAAACAGACACCTGGTTTTTCGGGTGCTGATATTGCCAACGTTTGTAACGAAGCTGCATTGATTGCCGCTCGTAAAAATAAATCATTTGTTGATAAACAAGATTTTATGGATGCAGTGGATCGTATTGTTGGTGGTCTGGAAAAGAAAACCAAAATTACAACTATTGCCGAAAAGAAATCAATAGCATATCACGAAGCTGGACACGCCACTATTAGTTGGATGATAGAACATGCCAATCCGCTTGTAAAAGTAACTATTGTTCCTCGTGGTGATGCTTTGGGAGCTGCATGGTACTTGCCCGAAGAACGTCAATTGACGATCAAAGAACATATGCTGGATGAAATGTGCTCCACATTGGGAGGACGCGCTGCAGAAGAAGTCTTTCTGCACCAAATGTCAACCGGAGCTATGAATGACCTTGAAAGAGTTACAAAAAGGGCTTATGGTATGGTTGCTTATTTTGGAATGAGCGAAAAACTCGCTAATATGAGCTATTATGATTCTTCTGGTAACTCTGATTATGGATTTACAAAACCATACAGCGAGAAAACAGCAGAACTAATTGACAATGAAGCTAAAGAAATTGTAGCCATTGAATACAAAAGGGCTAAAAAGATATTGAATGATAATGCTGAAGGTCACAACAAATTAGCAGAATTGCTTATTGAGAAAGAAGTTATTTTTGCAGAAGATTTAGAAAAGATTTTTGGAAAACGACCATGGACTTCAAGAAATGATGAGTTAATGGCCCAAAATGGGAATGTTGAAGAAATTTCTGAATTGGCGGAAACGACAGAAAAGAAAGTTAAAAAAGTTGATTTCTAATGCAAATTAATTCTTCACGAGAAGAAATATTACAACGAATAGCGGCCGCCCCAAAAAGGCGGTCTGTTTTCGTTGAGACATTATTAACTCCTACTCACCCAATTTACAAAGCCATTGAACCCGATTCAATTACTTGCTTTAAAAATGAATTGAAAGCGATAAATGGAGAATGCATAATTTGTGAAAACGAAACAGATTTGTACAATCAACTCAAATCATTTATAGAGATTCATGCTTTTCCAGCTATTTATTGTCGTGATTCATACATAAGTCGGCAATTGCAGGATTTCGATATTCCCTGTACATGCAATCAAGATGAGTTTATTGAAATGCAGGTGGGAATTACCGGTTGTGAATTTCTAATCGCACGTACAGGAAGTGTGATGGTTTCATCAGCCTCGGAATCGGGACGACAAATGAATGTTTTTCCACCTGTCCATATCGTACTAGCTCATATTTCGCAACTTATTGATTATCCCGAAAACGCATTGATGGCTTTACAAGAAAAATACGGAGAATTCCTACCTTCAACAATTTCAACCATAACCGGACCAAGCCGTACCGCCGACATTGAAAAAACTTTAGTATTAGGGGCACACGGACCAAAAGAATTTGTGGTTTTCCTCGCCAAAGTGTAAAGTTTTGCTATCTTTGTGCTTTCTATAAATGCTTTCGATCAAATTTTTCGGGAATAAAAATTCAATTCGAAACTTGTTATTTAATCTTCAGATCTAAGTTTCCACATTACAATTTACATCCTTAAAAACACTCAAATAATTTAAGATATGAAAAGTTCAAATTTAGTATTTACATTTGCTATTGCAATACTGTTTTTTTCGTGCAAACCCATTTATAAATGTGGCGAAGCCAAACCTGAAAAGAAATTATTTCTTCCAAAAATTATTTTGACCGTAATAAACGAACGCGATTCATTGTGTTCCACTTTATCGTTACGTGAAAATCAAATTTCAAATTTGGATGTTATTGTTGCTAATCAAAACTCCAATTATCAAAAACTTGAAAAACAATATAACGATTTATCAAATACAAATCTATCTCAAGCCGAACAATTCAGTGCTTCTTTAAAACAAAAATCAGATGAATTAAGGCAAAAATCAGACGAATTAACATCAAAGGAAAATCTGTTGATAGACAGAGAAAAATCGTTGAAAGATATGCAAAAAGTAATTGCACGTCAAGATTCGATCACTAAACGATTGAATGATATTCTGAGAAATGCTCTACTAAGTTTCAAATCAGACGAACTTTCTGTTGAAGTCAAAAACGGAAAAGTATATGTTTCCATGTCGGATAAATTACTTTTCAAATCGGGAAGTGCAGCAATAGAATCAAAAGGAATTGAAGCTATAAAAGTATTAGCTGATGTGCTAACCAAAAATAGCGATATTGATATTTTAGTTGAAGGACATACAGATAACATCCCAATTAAAACAGCAATCTACGGTGACAACTGGGACTTAAGTGTTGCAAGAGCAACATCCATAGTTAGGATATTAACCAACGACTATAAAATATCACCAACCCGCTTAACCGCTTCAGGAAAAGGAGAATATGCTCCGAGAACATCAAATGCAACACCTGAAGGACGAGCCGGAAATCGCAGAACAGAAATAATTTTATCACCTAAGCTTGATGAAATTATGAAATTGTTGAAGGTTAATTAACGATAATTTCTTATTAATTCTCAAATTTTCATTACACACATGAATAACTTTGTAAAACGAACACTGAGCGGATTCCTTTTTGTTGTGCTTGTTGTTGGGTCTATTTTTTTTAGTCCGTATGCATTTATTGCCGTTTTTTCTATTATTTGTGGTTGGTCAGTTTATGAGTTTCACAAACTGACCAATACATTGAAAGATGTAAATGTAAATGTGTGGTTTTCGTTCGCTGGTGCTGTTTTGCTTTTCTTATGTTCCTTTTTGTTTGCGTCAGGAACATGGCGCTATCCGGTATTTTCAATTTATGGTTTTTATATTGTTCTGGTATTTATTTCGGAATTATACCAGCAAAAATCAAACCCGATAAACAATTGGGCTTATTTTATCCTTGGTCAGATTTTCGTTGCCCTGCCCTTTTCGTTATTAAATTTCATTCTTTATATTGAGGGCTGGCAACCACTTTTACTTTTATCAGTTTTTATTACCATTTGGATAAACGATACCGGTGCTTATCTGGTGGGGGTTACTTTTGGAAAACATAGATTATTTGAACGTATTTCTCCAAAAAAATCATGGGAAGGATTCTTTGGAGGTGCGGTAGCAGCATTACTATCAGGTTATCTGTTTTCTTTATTTATTCCTCAAATAAGTTTAGTCAATTGGCTGGTTTTCTCTGAAATAATTGTAATTTTCGGCACTTTTGGAGACTTAATAGAATCACTGTTAAAAAGAACTGTGGATGTGAAAGATTCCGGAAATGTAATTCCCGGGCATGGTGGATTGCTCGATCGATTCGATAGCATGTTATTAGCTGCACCGGTTGTATTCATCTTCCTGAGTTTTTTGTTTCAACAGGCAAAATAGTAAACAATTCAAAAATAACTAATCAAACGTAAAAATATGGAATTTGATTTTGAAGAAATTCGGTGCTATAAAAATGAAGAGGTTCATGATGCTCTAGAGCGCTTGAGTAATGAAAAACCTTTCATGAAGATACTCAGTACAATTTATCCTCTTATGCCAAAAGATATTATCAAGCAGAAACTGGCAAGTTTTCATTCAAACTATGAGTTTCAAAAGGAAATGGTATTTCCATTTTTGCAATATCTGGAAGCAAATATGACTAAAGGTATTGAATTACTGGGTTTAAATAAAATAAATCCTGAAGATTCCTATCTTTACATTTCAAACCATCGTGACATTATTCTTGATTCGGCTCTCCTTTGTGGAAAATTTATTGAACGTGGAATGGATACGGTTGAAATTGCCATTGGTGATAATTTATTAATTTCTCCGTGGATTGAAGATTTGGTTCGTGTAAATAAGAGCTTTATTGTAAAACGAGGCTTAAGTTCTCGTCAAATACTACAAAGTTCACAAAGATTATCAGCGTATATTGAGCATACAGTAAATAAGAAAAAACAGTCGGTTTGGATTGCACAACGCGAAGGTAGAGCAAAAGATTCTAACGACAGAACACAAGAAAGTTTGTTGAAAATGTTCAATATGAACGGAACTGGAAGTTTTACTGAAAATCTATCCAATTTAAACATCTGTCCTTTGAGTATTTCGTATGAATATGATCCTTGCGATTTTCTGAAAGCAAAAGAAATGCAACAAAAACGTGACAACCCCGATTTTACTAAAAATCCAATGGATGACCTGATCAATATGGAAACAGGTGTGATGGGATATAAAGGAAAAGTTGTTTATGAAATTACCGGAACGATAAACAGGGATTTGAAAATTATTGCCAGCCAAACGTCAAATAGGAACGAGCAAATTACTTTAACTGCTGAGTTAATAGACAAACGAATCCATGCAAATTATACAGTATTTGCAAATAATAAAATTGCATATGATGTACTGAAAGAAGAGGAACAAAGATTTGTGAAAGAATATACTGAGGCTGAAAAGAATGATTTCGATCGCTATCTTTCCTTTCAAATCTGCAAAATTGAACTGGAAAACAAGGATGAAAAGTTTTTACGTTCAAAGTTGATAGAAATGTATGCAAATCCCTTAATCAATAAATTACAAACTTATCCTGATTTAAATAATGGTGGTGAGTAAATGAAAAAAAATGCGATACGATAAAAAGACTGACCTTATGAATTTAAACGGAATGTTTTGTTCAATAATTTTTTTTAAATCAGTTTTTCAAATCCTTTGCACCTCTCACTTCCGACGAAACTTCATTCATCCAGCCGGCTTGTTGAAAAACACCGGTTTGAACTTTTATAAAGCGAATAGTTGATAAGTTAGCTTCATTACCGAGCGAATCAATTGCATTTGAAATATCGAGTTTGTTGGCACCAATCTCAGCGTCAAAATCGAATCCTTTCATATTTTCTGCATATCCCCATGTAAATCGGCCGGCAGGGACATTCCATAATTCAGCGCCTCCACTTGAACTGTTATCATAAGAATCGGGAAGACGGGTGCCATGAAACGTAATGCTATCAGTAGTTGTGTGCGACCACCACCATTTGCTTGAGGATGTTTTTCCGTAACCAGAAATCAGTTCTCCCTTAATTCCGTCACTATCTTTCCATTTAATATTATTGGTGTCTGAAAGAGCTTTATAGTAACGCACCCAATAGTTGCGTTTGGTTTTTGAAAACTGATTTCCTTTCAGCTCATACCATGTTTCGTTTGGTTTTCCATCACCATTCACATCCTGCATTACATATACTACAGCTGGTTCTGGTGAAGCGCCTTGTAAGGCATATACTTCAAAATCGGCTCCTTCATTATTTTTCACATCGTGGTTAAAGCCGGCAACCACAAACCCTCCAAACCCTCCTAAATATAAAAATCCCTTATCACTTTTAGGAATTCCAATGAAATTTAATTTATCGCTTTCTAATGCAAGATTCGCATGTTGTCCGGGAGCATAAACGTATTCGAAAACTTCCGAAATATAGTCCGATGAGGTTTCTGGTTCGTTACCCTTACACGAAATTAATAAAAGAAAAAAAACCAGTGAAAAGCCAATTGACTGATGAATTGTTGGAAATTTTGTGGACGAAAACATTTTTAGTTATTTGTTTTTTTTTGAATGACAAAGTTACAGATTATTTTTCTCCTACTATACTAAATTTTAAAGTTACGTACTTTTATTTTTCTTTTTTTCTTTGTTCTGAAATTATATAAAAATAACATTATTCTCATTCATAGCTTTTTATGCGTTTTCATTATCGAAAATAACAGTCACTGATACCGTTTTTCATGAATAACTATTGATGTTATCCCGAAAAATCAACAAGAAAAAAATGATTATATAAATGATACGTGAGTCTGGCATGAACAGTTAACAGTTTCCATCGATAAAAAATGTCAGAGGATGCCGATAATATTCCCTAACGACTGGTAATTGCGGCCTATAAATGCAACTTTGATATATAAATTTATTCGTGTACTTTTGTAATGCAAAAAAAAGGAACTTATAAAGTGATGAAAAAGCATTTACAAGATAAAATATTTGAAATAATATCAGAATCTGCTGACGAACAAAAACAGGAATGTTATGTAATTGGTGGATTTGTTCGCGATATTTTTCTCAAACGACCTTCGAAAGACATTGATGTGGTTGTAGTTGGAAGTGGGATAGAACTGGCCGAAAAAGTCACTCAAAAACTCGGTAGAAAGGCAAAACTTACCATCTTTAAAAATTTTGGAACTGCTCAGGTCAAGCTCAGGGATTTGGAAGTTGAATTTGTGGGAGCAAGAAAAGAATCTTATCAGCGCGATTCCCGTAACCCGATAGTAGAAAATGGAACGCTGGAAGATGATCAGAATCGGCGAGATTTTACGATAAACGCAATGGCACTTTGTTTGAATAAAGATCGGTTTGGCGAATTGGTGGATCCTTTTGGTGGATTGGACGATTTAAAAAATTTTGTCATTCGCACGCCATTAAGTCCCGATATTACTTTCTCGGACGATCCGTTGCGTATGATGCGAGGTATTCGGTTTGCGGCTCAACTCGGTTTTTTTCTAGAATCATCAACATTCGAAGCTATTGCAAGAAACAAAGAACGCATTGAAATAATATCCAAAGAACGCATTGCCGACGAATTGAATAAAATTATGTTGTCGCGTAAGCCATCGGTGGGGTTTATTTTACTCGAAAAAACAGGTTTGTTGGAACTTATTTTTCCCGAACTGTTGGCATTGAAAGGCGCCGAAACTAAAGATGGGGTGGGGCATAAGGATAATTTTTATCATACGTTGGCTGTGTTGGACGGATTATGTGAGCAAACCGACAATCTTTGGTTGCGATGGGCTGGATTATTACATGATATTGGCAAGCCGAGAACCAAACGTTTTGATGCACGTCTGGGCTGGACTTTTCACAATCATAATTTTGTAGGTGAAAAAATGATTCCGGAGATATTTCGGAAAATGAAGTTGCCAACAAACGAGAAAATGAAGTACGTGCAAAAGATTGTTACGCTGCACATGCGACCAATTGTTTTAAGCGAAGATGAAGTTACCGATTCGGCAATTCGGCGTTTACTGTTTGATGCAGGCGATGATATTGACGATTTAATGAAACTTTGCGAAGCGGATATCACTTCTAAAAACCCCGAAAAAGTAAAGCGGTTTCGTTCCAATTTTCAATTGGTTCGTCAAAAGCTGAAAGAAATTGAAGAGAAAGACCGGGTTCGAAATTTCCAACCGCCCATTAGCGGTCAGGAAATTATGGAATCCTTTAATTTGCCTGCATCTTCAATTGTTGGAGAAATAAAAATGAAGATTAAAGACGCCATTTTGGATGGAATAATTCCGAATGAGTACCAAGCTGCCAAAGAATACATGATGCTTTTAGCAAAAGAATTAGGCGTCAATACTTCGAAAACTAAATAACGAATAGTCGTTGCTTGGCACAAAAATGTTAGCATGCTAAGAATATTTTTTAAAATTAGTACTATGAAAAAAAGTTTTATATACATTTTTCTGATTTTATTTTCAGTTGCAACTTTTGCTAAAAATGATTGTAAACCGCAAAAATTTATTTACTCGCAAAAAGTGCCGACAACTTTTGATGCGGTTCGTTTAGCCCGATTGGATAGTGTATTTGAAAAGTTGGTGACCAACGGAACAATTCCTCATGCTGTGACTTTTGTGGCACATCATGGAAAAGTAATTCATAACAAGGCTTTCGGTTGGCGGAATATTGAGAATGAAGTTCCATGTGAAAAGGATGATTATTTTCGCCTGACGTCACAAACAAAAGCCATTACCGCAGTGGCAGTTATGACTTTGTTTGAAGAAGGAAAAATATTGTTGGATGAACCAATAAAAAAATACATACCTGAATTTGCCAATCCGCAAGTGTTGGTGTCGTTCAACCATGCCGATTCAAGTTTTACTACCCGTCCTGCGAAACGAGATATTACCATTCGTAATTTATTAACGCATACATCCGGAATTTCATACGGTTCAGGAAATTCAAGAAAAATGTACGACAAAATGGGAATTCCTGTTTCTCCGCTTTATACGTTGGAGAATAAAAAGTTGGGGGAAATCATTAAACTACTTGCTAAATGTCCACTGGAACATGATCCTGGAGAAAAATTCACTTATGGAATGAGTGTGGATGTATTGGGTTACCTTATCGAAGTTGTTACAGGAATGCCGGTTGATCAGTATTTTAAACAACGTATTTTTGAACCACTAGGCATGAAAAACACCTTTTTTTATCTGCCGAAAGTCAACGAAAAGCGATTAGTTACACTTTATCAAAAAGATGCAACTTCGCCACTAATTCCAAATCCGGTGGAGATTTATCAGACGTTTCCATATTCCGGTGCAAAAACATTTTTCAGTACCGGCGCAGGACTTTGTGGTGCAATTGAAGATTATGCAAAATTTTGTCAGATGATTCTAAATGGAGGTGAATTTAACGGTAAGCGAATTCTAAGCAGAAAAACGGTGGATCTTATGCGCCGCAATCAAGTAAAAGATTTACGTGGAGAAATCGGCTTTGGACTGGCATTTGATGATTTTCGACCAGAATATATTCATCAAACTATTGCTTCTGAAGGGTCATTGCGGTGGGGTGGAATGTTCGGAACCGATTATGTGATAGATCCAAAAGAAGATTTAATCTTGCTGTTTTATATAAACTTGCAACCCAATAATTCGGGCATTGATTTTAAAGTGTTATTTCACAATTTAGTATATCAAGCATTAAAATAAATTGTTATTCACAATTTAATTGTTAATTACATGCACTTTCATTCATTCTAATGAATTGTTATTTTGAAAGAATAAATGATGGAACAATCTCTACTTTAATCCGAATTGATTCCAAAGCAGGACATGGAGATGTCTAACCAATAGGCAAATTAATTGATGCACAAATCGATATGTGGTCATTCTTTATGCATAATTTAGGAATGATACCCATTTTTTACGATAAAAATTCGTTTTTTCATTCAAATAATTTGTCAAATCCTCTAAAAACGCTATCTTTGCACTCGCTTAGAAAAATGGCGGGATAGCTCAGTTGGTTAGAGCGTCGGATTCATAACCCGGAGGTCACGAGTTCAACTCTCGTTCCCGCTACCAAACAGAAAAGGAAGTTCAGTAATGAATTTCCTTTTCTGTTTTTTTATTGTCAGATAATAAGCAAAGTTTTTTATTGTAGTTAATAATTTACATTGATAATTGAATAGATTAAACTATTCTAAAGCAGTTTAGTCAATATATTCAGAAAGTAAATTTAGAGTATTAATAATTTAAAAACAAAGAATTATGAAAAAGTATGCAATGGTAGCATTAGCTGCGTTTTTTATGTTAAGTACAGTTTTAACTGCACAAAATCAAGCCCAACCAAATCACGAAAGGGTAGGTAAAAAAGAATTTAAGCATGAAGAAAAGAAAATGGTCTCTCCAGAAAAAAAAGCCGAATTTATGGCAAAACAACTAGAACTTTCTGATGTTGACAAAGCAAAAGTTCAGTCATTATTTGAGAAACAAGAAGCCAAACACAAAGTGCAAATGGAAGAAATGAAGAAAATGAGAGAAGAACAGAAAGCAAAATTTGAAACTGATCGTAAAGTTATGGAAACTGATTTAATTAAAATTATCGGTAATGAAAAATTCCAGAAACTTCAAGCCATTCAGATTGATCATTTGAAGAAAATGAATAGATCGGAGAAAATGCAAATGATGCGTAAACATCGTATGAACAACGATCAACAACGGTCTATGAAAAAAGAAAAAGCAGAAGACAAGAAATCTTAAATGAGGTATAGATTGTGTTGTTAAAGAACGCCCATTTTTCAATTCGAAAAATGGGTGTTCACATTTTTTACAATTTCATTATCTCTTGTTGGTGGCGAACAGATTCTTCATGAATAGCTACTAAAACCGTTTTCATAAATTCCCCATCCATTCCCATTTGTTCAGCCTGAGAAATGCGTTTTAAAAGAATTTCATCGTATCGCTGTGCTTGTAGAATTGGCATATTATGCTCT
>JAAFGX010000146.1 GCA_010365115.1 Paludibacter sp. | reverse complement strand
AATCAACTTACAGCGGGTGTTCAAAACCCGTGGCATTGAAAAGCCAAGCTTTTTTCTTCAATCGCACGGATTTACCATTACCACTGCCAACCGTGCATTGAAAGGTGAATATGTAAATTTCAGCATGCATACCATCGAAAAACTCTGTTTGATTTTTCACTGTACACCCAACGATTTGTTAGAATGGGTACCACCAAAATCGGGAGAAATTCCCGAAACCGAGCCACTTTATACACTCCGCAGGTTGAATAAAGTAGCCAGTGTAAGCCAACTTATAAACGGTGCTTCGCTGGAGCAATTGGAAAAGATGGAAGAGATTATCCGAAAAGAAATGGCAGTTTAAAAAACAAGGCATTAAAAAAGGAGAAACCAATCAAGTTTCTCCTTTCTTATATTAATTAATAATTAATAATTAATTATGCTTTTCCTGCACTTCCCAACACATTTACAGTTTTGTAAGCATACAGTTTTTTCAATTCGTCGCGAGCGGGTCCTAAGTATTTACGTGGATCGAATTCACCCGGGTTTTTAGCAAACATCTCACGTACCGCAGCAGTCATTGCCAAACGACCGTCAGAGTCGATATTGATTTTACAAACGGCAGAGGTAGCTGCTTTGCGCAATTGATCTTCTGGAATACCGATTGAATCTTTCAATGCACCACCGAATTTATTGATAGTTGCAACATATTCCTGAGGAACAGAAGACGAACCGTGCAATACGATAGGGAATCCGGGAATCAATTTTTCAATTTCTTCCAAAATGTCGAAACGCAATGGTGGTGGAACAAGAGTTCCGTTCTCGTCACGTGTACATTGAGCAGGAGTAAATTTGTTAGCACCATGAGAAGTACCAATTGAGATAGCCAATGAATCAACACCGGTACGTGTTACGAATTCAGCCACTTCTTCGGGTTGAGTATATGTGTGGTGTTCGTGAGAAACTTCGTCCTCAACACCAGCCAAAACACCCAATTCACCTTCAACACTTACGCCGTTAGCGTGAGCATATTCAACCACTTTTTTGGTCAATGCAATATTTTCTTCGAATGGTAAATGAGAACCATCAATCATTACAGAAGAGAAACCGCTTTCGATACAGTTTTTGCAAAGTTCGAAGCTATCACCGTGATCTAGGTGCAATACGATTGGAATATTCTGTCCCAATTCTTTTGCATATTCTACCGCTCCCTGAGCCATGTAACGAAGCAATGTTTGGTTGGCATATTTACGCGCACCGCTCGATACTTGCAAAATTACAGGTGATTTTGTTTCAACACAAGCAGCAATAATGGCTTGCATTTGTTCCATGTTGTTGAAATTGAAAGCAGGAATAGCATATTTGCCTTCAAATGCTTTTTTGAATAAGTCACTGGTATTGACCAATCCAAGTTCTTTGTAATTTACCATTTTATTTAAATTTTATAGTTTGATAATTTGACCGCAAAAGTAGTGTTTTTTTATTAAATATGAAAGAAAAACGTCAATATAAAGTTGTAAATGGCGTTAATAGTCTCATTTTAATTACAAGCATTTAAGATGGAAGTGGTGGTTTTTAAAAAAGTAAATCCCCGTTAAAGAGTATTTAACGGGGATTTGTTTTCACCAGCGAGTCGTTTACAATTACCGGCAAAATATCAATATCTGATTATTTATCCAGATAATCGGGAATTCCATCCTTGTCGGTGTCCAGCGGACAGCCATTCGCATCTACCTTAACGTTGGCCGGTGTACTGTAGCATTTGTCCAGATAATCGGGTACGCCATCTTTGTCCGAATCTATGGGACAACCATCTTCATCTACTTTTATATTTTTAGGTGTGTCAGGGCATTCATCGTAAATGTCTTGTATTCCATCTTTATCCGAATCTTTTGGCTTCTCAAAGCTCAAAACAAAGCTAATAAGATGCTGACCGAAAGCATCATTTCCTGCTTTTGAAACGGGATGCAATGGGGTCCCAAAAATGTTATTTATCACGCCACCACTTCTGTTTTGATCGTGCACATCACTGTTTGTAAAATTATATACATACTGATACTGAAGAGAAATAGTTTTCGTTATTTTAAATCTCAACCCTGCTCCCAAAGGAATAATAAAGTCAGCACCTTTCGTAATAATAGTTGGATCCGGAGTAGCCGAATTGGTAGTGAAATAGTTTGCAAAACCTATTCCAAATGAAATGAACGGTGATAACTTTGCTGTTTCCTTTAAAATATAACCATTGTTTAGCTTGTATTGAGCAAAAATGGAAGCATCAAATTTTCCTCCCACAAAGCTATTAATATCATCTTCAACATAACCATAATTACCCGAACTGAACTGAAATCCCATATCTATTGATGGGGTAATATATTTTGTCATAAATAAACCAACACCGGAATACATTGGTTTATTAAAATCAAAAACTCCGTTCCCATAATCTCCGTTGTATTCATTCTTCACAACGTTCAAACCTACAGCAAATTTAGATTCTGCTGTTTGTGCATTTCCAATTTGAATGGAAATAATAAATGCGATCAACACTGTTTCTTTAATTTTCATGTTTCTCATTTTTATATTTTATCGAATTTTTACTATTTTTATACTAAACAAATAAAACTGAATATATGTTTAATCACAATGTCAAAAAAACTTTTGAAATGTATTTTGAACAAAACGTTCGCTTTGTTAGTTTTATAATTTTAGCATAAATAATTCTAATTTTTATAGTAAGAAATTTAAAAAAAACCAGTAAAAATTCAATCTTATGGCACTTATAAAAGAATTTAAAATTTTCGCCTTGCGTGGCAATGTAATTGATTTGGCTGTGGGCGTAATTATTGGTGTGGCTTTTGGTAAAATTATTGCCTCCATAGTTGCAGATATTATTTTGCCACCCATTGGCTTATTGGTAGGTGGGGTAAATTTCACCGACTTGAAATGGGAAATGAAATCCGCAGAAATGGTGAATGGTGTAGAAAAAGCCGCAGTAACTTTGAATTATGGAAATTTCATTCAAGTTACATTCGATTTCTTGATTGTGGCTTTTTGTATTTTCTTATTTATTAATGCAATTACCAGATTCAGCAAGAAAAAAGAAGAAGTTCCTGCCTCCCCTGTTGCACCTCCTGCACCCAGCAAGGAAGAACAATTACTAACAGAGATTCGGGATTTATTGAAAAAATGAATATCATTTTTTATAGAAAAAACTGACCCTATTTGCAAGTTTCATTGCAGATAGGGTATTTTTGCAGGGAAATATCCATATCTTCGTCGGGAAATTTGGGCTTGTTTATCGATTTTTACTTGCATTAGTCTACTGATAGCCTTTATCTTTGCAACATAAAATTTTAAAAACAAAATTAGTATGGAAAATGAAGTAAAAAACTCGTTTCGTTCGGGCTATACCAAAGGTCTTGGCTTCGGACTGGTGCTCATGTTGATTGGCGTAATATTTCTTGGTTTCAATTTTGGACTTATACCAATTGAATTGAAAAGCGTCATTATTTCGTGGCAAATGTTGCTTATATTTATTGGTGTAGTTCATTTATTCAAACGACGAATGATTTCGGGAGTCGTTTTGATCTTTGTTGGTGGCTTTTTTATTATTCCAAAAGTTATTCACGGAATTGATGGAAACTTTGTTCATGTTTATTGGCCTTTATTGCTTATTGGTGCAGGAATTGTCATTTTATTGCAGCGGGTTTTGGGTCCAAAGTATTTTTCAGAAAGCTGGAACAATGAATGGAATAATCACCACCGTTATCATCATCAACATCGCTCGTACGGCTCAAAACATAGAAATTGGGAATCGAATCCGGATGGTTTTTCTAAAAATAGTGTATTTGGAAGTGGCGACCACATTGTTCTGGACCCTGAATTTAAAGGTGGCGAATTAAATGCTGTTTTTGGAGGATTGACATTGGATTTGCGAAGAACCAATTTACCGGTTGGCGAAACCCGATTGGAAATAAATGCTGTTTTTGGCGGAATTACCGTTTTTGTTCCCGCCGATTGGTTGGTAGAAACGCATCTGGATTCAGTTTTCGGTGGTTTTCAGGACAACCGCATGCCAAAAGAACCAATTGACACTACTAAAAAACTAATTGTAAGCGGATCATGTGTATTTGGCGGCGGAGAATTAAGGAACTAAAACAGCACATTAACAGACATAGAAATGCTTCATCCTTTTCTGGAAAATACAACTAAAATCGTTCAATATATTCTACTTTGGTTCACTTATGCGATACTTCAAACATTCGTGTTGGTCTCGCTTGTAGCTCTACCTTTATGGATGATTATAGTGGATGGTTTAGTTCATGCAACATTGTTTGGTGTACTTGGCTTATTTCTATGGAGCGTTATAAAATATGGTAATTATTCCATTCTTACTGTTTTTCAACGATCAATAAACTATGTGGCAATAGGAATTCTTACTCTTGGAATTTGGATAGGCAGTGGGTATGGTTTTTTTTATTTATGTTTTGGAATGCAAGTTTCAGATCAGCTGATTCAACTTTTACCCACACGAGGATTTATCGGTTTATTAATCTACTTATTAATTGTTCAGCAATTCAGGTTTGCATTAGTAACCCCTGTACATGAGAATAATGGAATTGATACTACTGATACAGCCGAAGTAAATGAAAACAATAAAAACCAGCAACTAGATGTGTTGGAACGAATAGCAGTAAAATCTGGATCAAAAATTCATGTGGTATTGGTATCTGAAATACTTTTCATACAAGCTGATGGCGATTATGTTATGATATATACTACCAATGGCAAGTACTTAAAAGAACAAACCATGAAGTATTTTGAAGAACATTTGCCCCAACAACAATTTGTGCGCGTTCACCGATCAGCAATCGTCAACGTGGAAATGATTTCGCGCATTGAACTGTACGAAAAACAAAATCAAATACTGACACTTAAAAACGGGCAACAGATTAAAACCAGCCCAACAGGTTATAAATCATTAAAAATGACCTTAAAGTTATAACAGTTTTAATTATTTTGCGTTTTACAACAGAACATAGGTTTATAATATTAATAATAATTTCAAAAATATGAAAAATATGAAAAAGTATCTTTTCGCTCTCTTAATTGTTGTTCCCTTACTAGTCGGTTGCGATTCGCTAAGTAAACTAACCATGTTCGAATTACCATTCGACCAAAGCGTTACCTTTCCTGCCATGCCGGCCTTAAACACACCGATTCCACTGGAGATAACAGGTATCAAAACCAACATCGACAGTGTGCTAACATCATTAAAGCTTAAATCAGATATGATTCAGGCTGTAAAGTTGAAAAAAATGGATTTTACATTAAGTTCGCCTGCCGATGGTGATTTAAGTTTCCTAAAATCGGTAGAAATATTTATCACAGGCGAAGGATTGGATGATGTAAAAATTGCTTCAACTGGAGACGTAACTACTAATACAAAAAACGTTAGCCTGACTCTTGTAGATGTGGATTTAAAAGATTTTATTCTAAAAGACAAATTCGGATTAAAGATTATAACTACTACCGACAAAGCAACCACTGTGGAACAAAAAGTGGATATCAGTTTCAAATTTCTGGTGGATTTAAAGGTTTTAGGGTTGTAAAATAAAAAGTATCAATGAATTCCAAAAAAAAATATCCCGAATCGCTAAACGATATCGGGATATTTTTTATCTGTTGTACTTTATTTCTTGTAATACTTCATAGCTGCAGGTATATACGATTTCAATTTAGCTATACGATTCTCATCCGAAGGGTGTGTACTCATGAATTCAAGTCTGGAAGAGCCATTTGCAGCCATGCGTTCCCAAAATGAGATGGCTTCGTTTGGATTATAACCTGCCATTGCCAAAAAAATTAAACCCAATTGATCAGCTTCGTACTCATGTTTTCTTGAATAAGGCAACATTACACCAAACTGAGCACCAAGCCCATACAAAGCATTCATCCCTGTGCGGGTAGCTACTGATTTGTTAGTTAAAAGGACATCGGTAAGTGAAGCTCCGTATTGCAACAGCATTTGCTGGCTCAAGCGCTCGCTGCTGTGTTTTGCAACTGCATGCGCCACTTCATGACCCATAACTACAGCAATACCTGTTTCGTTTTTTGCAATCGGCAAAATGCCTTCGAAAAACACCACTTTACCTCCCGGCATACAAAATGCATTAACGCTTGTATCCTTGACTAAATTAAATTCCCATGCATAATTACTAATTTCTGCTTCTTGCCCGTTGGTCTTCAAATAATTTTCAACCACTGTAGAAATATTTTTACCTACTTTTTTCACCAAAGCAGTACTCGCTCTATCACTAGAAAGCGGAACTGAGTCGATAAACTGTTTGTAACTTTGTACACTCATCGATAATACATCGGCATCCGAAACAAGTAATAATTGTTTACGACCAGTAAGAAGTACAGTTGAACAAGATGCAAATAAGCCAGCCAAAAGCACAAAAATCAGTATTTTTTTCATAAATCTATTTATTTATTAAGTTTTTGTATTCAATTTTGTTTCAAAACTTTATCTTTGCAAAGATAATTATTCGATTTAATTTATATTCTACTCAGTATTTATATATTTACTTTTGTCGATTTATTCCAATTATTTCAAAAATTCTACATTATCAAATATCGCATGAACATAAAAAAGTTAATCTTAAATTACTGGAAATCTATAGTAGTAATTATATGTATTTTCATTTTATCATTTGCCTCACCCTCTACATTTAAAAAGATACCAACTTTCCCCATCGAAGATAAAATTGTTCATTTGCTTATGTATTTAGGTTTAACTGCTGTATTATTTTTTGAATACATGCAACACAAAGGCAATAACGTAAAATCATTCAAATTTGTTTTAGTCTGTATTATTCTACCCATTTTATTAGGCGGATCAATTGAATTAATGCAGGAAAACTTTTTCCCGCCACGTTCGGCAAGTTGGTTGGATTGGCTAAGTGATATTGCAGGAGTTGGGTTGGGATGGCTGGTAATGATATTAGTAAAACCTCTACAGAAACAAAGTTTTTAATGAAGAATTTTAAACGCATATTCGTAAATCTGAAATCTTCGAAATTATCATTTGTTAGTTTCGATTTATTCTAAAATATACAAAATAGGTCTTCAAGTTCCCAAATACTTTTTTCCTTTTTCCTTCTCTTTTAGGAGAAGGTGTCAGAAGGACGGAAGAGGTTGGTGGATTAAGTGGGCTACTAAAATGACTATGAGCGACGAAACTCTTAAATACAAAATCGGTATCACGTTAATAAAAGGAATTGGCAATAATCTGGCTAAAAACCTGATTGCCTACGTTGGCAGTGTGGAAGGCGTTTTCAAAGAGAACAAGAAAAGTCTGTCTAAAATTCCGGGGATAGGCGAAGTCATTTCCAATGATATTGTGGCTCAAAATGTACTTGCCCGTGCCGAACAGGAAATTGAATTTATTCTGAAAAACAAAATCCAAACATATTATTTTACCGACCGAGATTATCCTTTCCGGCTCAAGGAATGCGTTGATTCGCCCATTATGATTTATTCAAAAGGGATTTGCGACCTGAATAATGGTAAGTTTGTAGGAATTGTTGGCACACGAAATGCGACCGAAACAGGGAAAGAAAATTGCAAAAAACTAATTTCTGATTTAGCCGCAACACAACCAAACACTATTATTGTAAGCGGTCTGGCATACGGTGTGGATATTTGTGCTCATAAAGCGGCTCTGGATGCGGGTTTGCCCACCATTGGAGTTATTGGACACGGACTGGATAGAATTTATCCGGCATCACACCGTCCTTCGGCAGTAAAAATGATCCAGAATGGAGCTTTACTCACCGAATACCTGAGTCAAACGAATCCCGACCGTCCGAATTTTGTGCAACGAAACCGTATAATAGCCGGAATGTGCGATGCCACTGTAGTTATTGAATCGGCTGCGCGCGGTGGTGCGTTAATTACTGCCGAAATTGCCAATGACTATAACCGCGATGTTTTTGCATTCCCCGGACGAGTGAATGACGAATGGTCGGCAGGATGCAACGCTTTGATTCGAAGCAATAAAGCATCGCTTATAGAATCGGCCAATGATTTGCTTCAGTTTATGAATTGGGAAAAGCAAGAGTCTGCAAGCATCAGTTTTATTCAAACAGCATTATTTATGGATCTTTCTGACGAAGAACAAGAAATTGCCGGTAAACTTCGTCAAAGTCCCGATGGCATTCAGTTAAACGAATTAGCCATTCAATTGGAAAAACCTGTAAGCAAAATATCATCACTTTTGTTGGAAATGGAATTCAAGGGAATAGTGAAATGTTTGCCCGGAAACTTATACAGAATTATAAAATAAAACCGTAGACCACACAAGTAGAATTAAAAAAGATATGTATGAGTCCACTGTAATAAGTCAGTGATTTATTTTAAAGTTAATATTTTATTTATTTTGTTTCGCTACTAATAGATATTTTTATCTCAAATATA
>JAAFGX010000145.1 GCA_010365115.1 Paludibacter sp. | reverse complement strand
AGTTAATTTCAATTATTGAGCACTACAGATTTATATTCATGTTAAATCCAAATGCTTAATTTTAAAAGAATGAGACTTTATACAGTACACTCAAGCATATCAAATCCAGCTCTTTAAAACTGTTTTCAAAGGCAGAGAAGATGTTTTTGCAGTGAGCTGGGAGAATGGAAAGAAAAGTGGCTACATGCCAGCGTATGTTTACGACCCATATATGTATCGAGCTCATAAAATGAGTGGAGGAACTTTTCAAAACTATCCGGATAAAACCTACTTGCCTTATTCCGATAAAGAAATAACAAAACATCTTAATGGTGAGCAATTAATCGGAATATATCCTTTGCTTACAGATAATACTTCATGGTTTATAGTAGCGGATTTTGATGACGATAATTGGCTGGAGGAATGTAAAACCTTTTTGAAAATTTGTACCGAGAATGAAATTCCAGCTTATCTAGAACGCTCTCGTTCTGGTCAGGGTGGGCATGTCTGGATTTTCTTTGAACAACCTTATCCAGCAATTCGAAGTCGAAAAATCATTCTTTCGTTATTAGAAAAGTCTGGCGTATTCTCTATATTTGATAAAAATTCAAGTTTTGACAGGTTGTTCCCAAATCAAGATTTACTATCTGGAAAAGGATTAGGAAACCTGATAGCATTACCATTGTACAAAAAAACATTTGAACAAGGCAATAGTTGTTTTCTTGACACAGACACTTTTCAACCCATTCATAATCAGTTTGAATTTCTGAATAACATAAAACGAACTGCAATTACTAAATTAGATGAACTCTATCAATCTATTACAATTGGTACGGATTCAAATTCTATAAATCAACCCATAATTAGCAAAATATCAGTAAAATCAAACACGGAGAAACTCAATATCACACTAGGAAATATCGTCAAAATTAAAAGAGGCGGACTCCCAGCTTCTTTGATTAGCTTTTTGAAAGATGAATTGAATTTTGCAAACACAGAATATTTTATCAAAAAGAAATCTGGTAAGAGTACTTTTAAAACGGAACGTTATTTCAAGTTCGTTGAAGAGACTGAAAACGAAGTGATTGTACCAAGAGGTTTTATTGGTAAGCTAATTCGATTTTGCCGAGAGAATAAAATTGAGTATGATTTCAATGATGCAAGAAATAAACAAAATGAAGTTGATTTTCAATTCAATGCACAACTTAGAGAACACCAACAAGATGTAATTGAAATTATTGCCAAAAAAGATTTTGGGGTAATAGTAGCGCCACCCGGTTCTGGTAAAACAATAGTTGGTTTAAAAATTATTTCTGACAAAGGGCAACCAGCTTTAATAATTGTTCACCGTAAACAATTGGTTGAACAGTGGATTGAAAGAATTGAGACTTTTTTAGGCATACCGAAAAATGAAATTGGTAAAATAGGACAAGGTAAAAGTAAAATTGGCAAGAAAATTACTATTGCAACTATCCAAAGTTTATCAAAAGAAGTAAACAAGCTAGATTCAACAGATTTTATTAATTCATTTGGAACAATTATCGTAGATGAATGCCATCACATTCCTGCTAAAACTTACAGTGATACGATTGCCAAACTTCAAACTTATTATCTTTATGGATTGACAGCAACTCCTTTTAGAAAATACAACGACGGAAAGATTATTTTCTTTCATTTAGGCGAAGTGATTGTCGAGATAAAACCAACTGACATCCTTTCTAATAAGCAAGCTAAAATTATCATTCGAAACACAGAGCTTGACATTCCATTTAATTCAAAAACGGATCAATTTGAAACACTTTCAAAAGTTCTGATTCACGATTCTGCAAGGAATAAATTGATTCTTGAGGACATTTACAAAGAGCTGCAATCGGGAAAAAAGGTTGTAGTCATTACCGAAAGAAAAGAACATATCGAAACCTTGAATCAATATCTAAAACAAGCGTATGAAACGATAACTCTAAGTGGAGATGATTCAGAAAGTAGCCGAAATCTAAAATGGAAGACATTGAAAGAAGGCAATTATCAGATACTCATTACCACTGGCCAGTATTTTGGAGAAGGTTCTGATTTGCAAAATGCAAATAGTCTTTTTCTGGTATATCCATTTGCATTCGAAGGCAAATTAATTCAATATATAGGCAGGGTTCAGCGGTCAGAAGTTACGCCAACTATTTATGACTATAGGGATATCAAAATTGATTATCTCAATAAACTATTTCTGAAAAGAAATACCTATTATCGCAAAATAGAAAAACAAGCTACATTGTTTGACGAACCATCGGGAGAATTAGTAATTCATGAGAATAACAAGAAATTTGAACTCAAAATAAAAGTCTCCATTGAGGAACTTGATTTCCGTTACGGAAGTGTAGTTTTCAAATATCTGATTTCAGATATAAAAGAACCGGTTGAATTCGGAATTGAGAATCTTCAAATCAGACCTGAGTTTGATGTATTGAAACCCTATTTTGCTAAGACATTAAAATCTAAATACATTTCGTTTGATATCTCTGCTGAATTTGAAAAGGGCGAATTAGTTTCACAATTAGCCACTTCTGAAGACTTACTGAGAATTAATCAGGAAGTAATTGAGGGTGTTAGATTCAGTTTCATTACCAATCATTTTCTTGGTATGAAACCTCAGATAGATAATAATCTCTTGACTGTAGAAGAGCTCTCAAATAGCGACAACAAATCTCCAAACTTATACACCGATGGTCAAAATCTATTAGACGATTTGCTGAGTCATAAAAACTTTAAGCATTCAAAACAATTAAGATATTTGGCAAATCGACATGAAAGTACAATCCTGAAAATCAGATTTGTTCTGAGTCCATTTTCTTTTGTCTTTTTGCTAGCAGGAGAAAATCAATTTCATATAGTTTTAGAAACTCTTGATACAGAAGAAGCAACATATTTGTGGCACCTCGAGAAAGATAAAACACAACTAAAATCGCAATTAAAATCAATTGACGAACAACTCTCAATTATACGAAACAAAGGTAGACAGGCATTCCTTGAGACAAAACCTGAAAGTTTCAGTAGAATTCTACACGACTACATTGACATACAAAAAGGTTTTGTAATATGGAAGGATATACTTGAAGAGCGAATTAATTAGTTTATAACAAAATTGAAACTAAATTCTTTACAACCAATGCACGATTTGGTAACACCAGCTAGCAAAGCCACCTGCCCGATCCCGATGCATCGGGGCAGTCTGACAAGGTGCCTCAGGGCAGTGGCAGGTAGCTTTGTTCGTTAGGCTCCATTCTAATAAAAAAAACAGAAAAGTGCAACAATAAAATGTATCAAAAAATTGTATATTTCACAAATATCGACTACTTTTGTGAAATATAAATCAAAAATATATGAGTCAATCAGTTGATAATAAAATAATAGAACACATAAAGTACAGGACAAAGGGTAAAATCTATTTTTCTGAAGATTTTGCACAAATTGCCAGTTCTGAATCTGTGCGTAAAAGTCTATCAGTTTTAGTAAAAAAGGACATTTTAGTTCGGTTGACGCAAGGAATTTATCTTTATCCGAAAACTGATATTGAATTTGGTGTTTTGTATCCATCGGTGAATGATGTTTGCAAGGCAATTGCAAAAAGAGATAAGGCAAGGATTGAACCTACTGGCGTGTTTGCACTTCATAGTTTAGGTTTGTCCAATCAAATTCCGGTGAATGTTGTTTACCTGACAGATGGCATTCCACGTAAAATAAAATACGGAAATAGAATTATCAAGTTTAAGAAAACTGCACCTAAAAACTTGTCAATGAAAGGTAATATTAGCAGTTTGGTTATTGCTGCCTTGAAACAATTGGGTAAGAATAACATAACACAAGAAGTACAGCAACAAATTGGGTTAGCATTGAAAAAAGAAACGCCAGAAAACATTAAACACGATGCTCAATTAGCACCCGAATGGATTTTAAAGCTACTATTTTCAATCCTTAAACAGTCAGAATTATGATTTGGACAGATATTCCCAAGAATAGACGAGTAGAATTATTAAATCTTCTCGAAACAAGAACAGGTTTAAATGCTAAATCCATTGAAAAAGATTGGTGGGTTACATTGGCTTTGAAAGCACTTTTTAGTGGCTCTTACGCTGAACATTTGGTTTTTAAGGGTGGAACATCGCTCAGCAAATGTTGGAAAATCATTGACCGATTTTCGGAATATATTGATTTGGCAATTGATAGAGAATTTTTTGGTTTTGCAGGAGAGTTGACAAAAAAAAGAAATTGGAAAAAAGCTACGCAAAGCATCCTGCACGCTGGTAAGAGGAAAATTAAGAGAAGAAATTGAACAATTTATTTTAGACAGTGGTATTGACAGCGAACAATTTACGTTGAGTGTAAATGTCACAGACGAAAGCAATGTAGACCCAGAAACTCTGTATTTGCATTATGAATCAGTTTTAGACAATTCGGATTATATTTTAATACCGTGAAGATAGAAATCGGTTCACGTTCACTTATGGAACCTTGTGAGAGTGTTTCTATAAAATCAATAATTGGGGAACTGCTGCCAACTGCCGATTTCGCTGACACCGACTTTGTTGTCCAAGCGGTTTTACCAAAGAGAACTTTACTTGAAAAAACTTTTCTGTTGCATGAATTGTTTCAAAGCCCTACGATTGGAAAAGACATCAATAGAATGTCTAGACACCTTTACGATTTAGAAAAACTAATGGATAGTAAGTACTGTGAGGACGTTTTGTTGGACAACACTTTGTATAATGAAATCATCAAACATCGAGAACGGTATAGCTCTATGGCTGGAGTTGATTATTCTACTCATCAACCACAAACAATAGGTTTTGTTCCCCCAGAATCGGTATTGAAAGACTGGGAGAAAGACTATTTGCTAATGCAAGAAAATATGATTTATGGCGAATCATTAAATTTCAACCAATTAATTGCCCGAATGACGGAATTGAATAATAGATTTAACACAACTAATTTTTGAGATTCACGACTATCTTATTCATTTAGACACCATGAGTTTAAAAAAACAAATGACACGACAAATTCTCTGATAAAGAACGAGAGCCTAATACCGGCTATAGCCAAGCCACCTACCCGATCCCGATGCATCGGGACAGTCTGACAGTGTGGCGCAGGCCGGTGGACAGGTAGCTTTGTTCGTTAGCTGCAAGCGCATAAAAAAAATGTAGTTAGAATGTTAATATTAAATGTTATGAAAAAGACATTATTCGTTATAATTTACTTCATTGTCGCGACAAACAATCTTTATTCTCAAAGGATTGTTAAAATTGGCGCGTTTAATTATTATCCAGCAATTTTTCAGGATAAAGATGGTGAGATTAAAGGTTTTTACGTTGATGCATTTCACGAAATTGAAGTCGAAGAAAACATACAAATCCAATATGTTTTTGGAACTTGGGACGAAGGTTTGAAACACCTTCAAAATGACGAAATTGATATGATGGTTAGTGTTGCTTATAACGACGACCGCGCTACCTATATGGATTTTTGTTCTACCCCTTTGTTGACTGTTTGGGGGGAAGTGTACGTAAATAAATCTTCTGAAATTGATGATATTTTAGGTTTAGAGGGCAAAACAATTGCAGTTATGAGATCAGACGTAAATGGAGAACAATTAAAAATTCTCACAAATAAAATGTCGATTAATTGTATTTTTATAGAGAAACCAGATTTTCAGTACGTATTTGAAAGTATTGTTTCAAATGAAGTTGATGCAGGAGTTGTAAACAATACTTTTGGAGCAGGTAAATCAGAAGAATATGATATACGTACAAGTGGTATTGTTTTTAATCCATTCGATATTCATCTCACTGTTCACAAAAATAAAAATGCCGAATTATTAATGCTTTTTGAGGACTATCTTAAAACATGGAAATATGATGTAAATTCAGTTTATAATACATCAAGACAAAAATGGTCGCATGGAAAAGTAGGAGCAATTCAAATTATTCCCAAATGGCTGAAAAATATATTAATTTCAATAATTGGAATAACGATTATATTGCTAGTATTTATTGTTTTGCTTAGATACCGTGTAAAAAAAGCAACAATTAAAGTAAAAAATGGTGAAAAAGCATACAGAGATGTTGTTGAAACAACCATAAACCTAATTACGGTAGTCGATAATGAAGGAAGGTTAATATTTACAAATCATGCATCCTTGATTTTTTTCGGTCTTCCTCCAAACGAATGTATCGGAAAATTTGCATTTGATTTTGTATATCCTGGTGATGTTGAAATCACACAAAATGCATTTGCTGAATGGATAAATTCTAATGACAATATATTTTATCTTGAAAACAGGCAAGAAAGCATTTCAGGTAACATCCTTGATGTAGCTTGGAATATAAATATAGAACGAAAGGAAGGAGAAATAATAAAAATCACTTCAATTGGACGAGATATTACAGAGCAAAAGAAAGTTCAAAAAGAGTTATTAATTGCCAAAGAAAAAGCCGAAGAAAGCGACCGATTAAAATCGGCTTTTCTCGCCAATATGAGTCATGAAATTCGAACTCCAATGAATTCAATTTTAGGTTTTTCTAATCGATTGAAAAAACCTGATTTGAGTCAGGAAAGTCGTGATACATTTATTTCCTATATTCAAAATAACGGAGAAATATTAATGAAACTCGTGAATGATATTATTGATATTTCTAAAATTGAATCGACTCAATTTTCAGTAAAAAAAGAGATGGTATTAGTAAATGATATAATAAACGAATTATTAGTGTATTATAGGAGTTTAAAAATTAAAGACAAAATATACGAATTCGTTTTACAAGTACCGCCAGGTACTGAAAATATGAAAATATTCGCAGACAATGTACGCCTGCGGCAGTTGTTGATTAATCTTATTGACAACGCAGTAAATTATGGCAACAACAAAGTTGAATTTGGTTATACTTTAAATGACAAGAATTCGATTCAATTTTTTGTAAAAGATAATGGACTCGGAATTCCAAAAGATAAATTTGATATTATTTTTGAACGATTTTTCAAATTGGATACAATAAAGAATATAGGTGGTAAAAAGGGAGTCGGCTTAGGCTTATCCATCTGCAAATTAATTGTTGAAAACTTTAATGGCGAAATTTGGCTCGAATCTGAAATTGGTACAGGAACCACTTTCTACTTTACAATTCCTCTTACTGAAAAAATTTAAAACTTACTATTATGAAAGATCTAAGTGATTTTGATTGGAGTGAATATACCATTTTGATTGCAGATGATGATGATGGTAACTTTATCTTATTAACGTTTATGTTGGATGATGTCAAAGCATCTGTCATCCGTGCTTCAAACGGATTGGAAGCTGTAGAAGCCTGTAAATCGAACCAAAAAATTGATCTTGTTTTAATGGATGTGAAAATGCCGGTAATGGATGGAATTGAAGCTACAAGAACTATTAAATCATTCAGGCCCGACTTACCTATTATAATGCAATCGGCACATATAATCGAAGACGTGAAATTGTATTGTTTTGATGCAGGGTGCGATGAATTTTTAGTAAAACCATTTATTGAAGATTTATTTTATCAATTGATAGATTCTTACTTGAAAAAATGAGACTAACTATCATACCATAAATCAAATTTATATTGATCTACGGTTTTGATCCTCAATTGTATAATGCAATTCACCAAATGCCTTATTGGCATCTTACTTTTATGGCATATGGATTTATTTTCATTTAATGTGGTTTTTAAATATTGAGCAAACGCTTCGCTTAGAAAGAGAAAGATACACCATTCGGGTGTAAACGAAAACTGAATTGAATTTGCACGTTTTGAAACATGCAGCAACTAGAAAAATAAACTAATTTCAACAGCGCCTAGCCCCTAATACATAGAGCTTGGTGCGGTCGGAACGACTCCCGAAAAATCGGGATCTACGACCCAGCATGTAGCACCGGTTGAACTACATCTCCAACCGATGCCGGTGAGCAATGAACGTGGAAGAAAAATTGAAAAACCTAATTTATAAAGATATGAGATCTATAATGTTATTGCTTACTTTTCTGACTTTCTGTCTACAAGTAAAATCGCAAGATTCAGAAGTAGAAATTTACTTAATGCAAAATAACTCAATTATTAAAGGGAAACTTTTAGAGAGTTCTAATGATTCTGTTCGTATCAGTGTGGATAGCGTGACCATATTCGCATTTGCAAAATCTGAATTGGAAGGAAAAGAATTACCCGTTTCGAAAGAAGTAAATAAATTTCGCAAAAAACTAATGAGAAATGAAAGTAATAAAATTTCGAATTCATTTCCAGGCATTTATCAAATCAGGAACGGAGAAACTGCAAAAGGTAAAATAATGTTTGTAATACCGATTGCACAAACAATATAGTCCAATGTCGACCCTGCCTGCCGCAGGCAAGTTCGTCTTATGGAACATCCCGTGTAACGGGATTGTCCTATTTGTTTGAAAGCCTTCCGCAAGCGGAATTTGCAATCGGCATTAACAACAGTAGACATTTAAAATAGATTGGACTATTTTAAATG
>JAAFGX010000144.1 GCA_010365115.1 Paludibacter sp. | reverse complement strand
GAAACTCCAGAGGAGTTTGCCATCAGTAACTTAAGTCATATAATAGTGGGAAACCTCTATGAGGTTTTGTAATCATTTATTTCACTTTCCCCCATATGAATCTGGGGGTTATGCATTGAAAACTCCTACGGAGTAAATATTAGAAAATATTTTACCCACACAAAACGTTATAGAGCCAGTTAATTTGATGATATTTGTTTTTTATTGACTCAGCCCGGCAATTAAATTGATAGTCAATGCTACTACAAATGTGTTTAAAACAAAGGAAAGTAATCCATGGACAAGAGCGATACGCCTTATTTTTCTGGAAGTAACAGAAATATCTGAAACCTGGAAAGTGCATCCCAAACCAAAAGAAAAATAAGCAAAATCTAAATAATCAGGCACTTCATTACCCGGAAATTCTAAACCACCTTCAATGCTTTTATTTTTAAGTCGAGTATCATAGTATTTGTGGGCATAATGAAAAATGTAAATCGTATGAACCATTACCCACGATAAAATCAATCCTAAAACACAAGACGGTAAAAATAAAATACTTTGATGTATGGATGAGTCCTTCGATATAATAATTAATAGTACGGTCAAAATGCCTGAAAAAGAAGAAACTAAAACCATAAGAAAAACAAAAGCGACACTTCCATCGTCTTCTTTCGCTTTTTTTCGGATTTGTTCAACCGGTCGTTTAAGTATAACTATCCAACTGAAGATCAAAAAGGATATTGTAAAAACAATCCAAGATGACATTACAAGTAATAATACACTTACTTCATTATTGTATAAAAAACCGAAAGGAAGAAGTGAAACCACAAAACTTATAAATAGTCTGGTTAATGGATGCATTTTGACAACTACATGGCTCATTAACTGATTTTTTTTGGACATTAGACAATTGAATTAGAAAAATTTATAAGTAGGAATATCCGTAATAAATTGTCTGCATCTGAATTGATGTCACTCAATTACAGTTACCCAACCATGAGTATCAGGTTCGTCGCCATATTGTATTCCTCGTAATTTGTTATATAATTTAGTACAAATTGGTCCTGGTTTACCATCGGTTGAGAAAACGTATGATTTCTTTTCGTCATAATCGTCAATGCGCTCAATCGGGCTGATAACTGCGGCAGTTCCACATGCTCCTGCTTCTTCAAAAGTGGTTAGTTCTTCAACAGGCACTGCCCGTTGTTCCACATTAAGACCCAAATCTTTTGCCAACACCATCAAGCTTTTGTTAGTAATAGACGGAAGAATTGAAGTCGATTTTGGAGTGATATACGTATTGTCTTTTATACCAAAAAAGTTGGCTGCTCCACACTCATCAATGTATTTTTTCTCCTTGGCATCAAGATAGAAAATGTTGGAATAACCCAATTCATGAGCTCGCTGTCCGGCAACTAAACTGGCAGCGTAGTTTCCACCCACTTTGTATTTCCCCATACCAAGGGGTGCAGAGCGGTCGTATTCGCGCATAATAACAAACGGTGTAGTTTGAAATCCACCTTTGAAATAAGGACCAACAGGAGTTACAAATACAATGAACATGTATTCGGTTGAAGGTTTAACACCGATTTGTGCTCCGCTACCAAACAATACAGGACGTATATATAACGATGCCCCTGACTCATAAGGAGGTACGAACCGTTCGTTCAATTTTACGGCTTTTATTACTGCTTCTTGAAATACGTCCACAGGGACTTTTGCCATCATAGTTCCTTCGCTTGAATCCTGCATGCGCAACGCATTGTCTTTCATGCGAAAAATGCGAATCTTACCATCTTTCCCTCGAAAGGCTTTCAATCCTTCGAAAGATTCCTGACCATAGTGAAGACATGTTGCCGCCATGTGTAAATTCAGAAATTCACTTTCGTGAACTTCCAATTCTCCCCATGCGTCATTTCGGTATTCGCAACGAACATTACAATCGGTTTTGATATAACCGAACGCCAGATTACTCCAATCTATATTTTCCATACTTTAGCCTCCTAAAATCCCCTAACCTCTTCCGTCCTTCAGACACCTTCTCCTAAAAGAGAAGGACATAGGAAAAAAGTATTTGGGGACTCCTGAATTACTTTATTTGATTTCTAAAAAATTACTTTATTTGTTTCAACCTCTTAAAGTCCCCCTTTGGGGGTTTTGGGGCTGATTATTAATTGACTTTCATTTCCCATATTAAGCAGCAAATCGATAATGCTCATATTTGGCTGAAAACCAAATCGTTGTTCGAAAACCTGATAATAATTTTTTGATACTCCCAATGGGTTTTCCTTTTTTGGATGAATGCTTTCGCGCAAATCCAATGTGTTTTCATCCAAGGTTGCTTTATATTCTCTTGTTAGCTGTATCTCCAGTTGCAAATCCAGCAATTCAAGAATTTTTGATTGAATCTCAAAATTAAAATCCCACAAAAAATTCCATTTTTTCTCATAAAATGGCAGTAAATCATCTTTATAATATTCAAAAAAAGGCGTTGAATTATACGCTGATTCTATAGAACGCCAATGCTGTATTTGCCAATCGTTATGTTCGGAGATGCGCACATCCCTAGTTAGTAATTTCTCTCCACTTGCTTTTTCCACCGGAATGCTCAACGCCATTGGTCCATTTGCCGCCGCAATATGGCACCGATTCCTATAGGTTTGCTTAAGATAATATTCACAATTTTCCAGAAAAACTGTTTCTGCCTTTACTAAAGCTGAATAATACTCCACAGGACCTAAATAGGCTGTTGACAAACAAATTTGTTGCATTTTTCTTCCGCTACCGACTATAAACTACTAACTATAAACTTTTCTTTATTTTTCAGCATTTTTGAAGAACCGGTTAAATCTAATTTTCCCATTAAACCACCCTTTATCTTTATCCAACGACAACCAAACAAGAACCGGACGACCTACCACATGATCCTCGGGCACAAAACCCCAGTAACGTGAATCGGCTGAATTATGTCGATTATCACCCATCATCCAGTAATAATCCATTTTGAAAGTATACGTTTTTGAAGGTTTATCATTGATATAAAAAACGCCATCTTTTACTTCAAATTTATTATTTTCGTACACACGAATAATCCGTTCGTAAATAGGTAAATTATATTGGTTCAAAGCCAAGCGCATTCCTTTTTTGGGAATCCAGATGGGTCCAAAATTATCACGATTCCATTTTTTGCCACCGCCTAATGGAAATACTTCTCCTCCTATGTTTGCCGGCTCAATTTTAATTTTTTTAACCCCTGCTACTTTCTGCAATTTGGTATAGGTTTCTTCGTTCAACGGAAAATGATAAACAGGCAATGAAGCATCCATTCCTAAATAGGATATTAAATCAGCATTTTGATCATTATTCAACAAGGCTATATCATCAACGCTTATATTTAATTTATCAAACATATCAGGGGTGATGCGTGTGCCATCGGTTTGAATAAAATAATTAAACTGAACTCCTGGAATGCTTTCTTGTTTTTTGTCATTTACAATCACTTGATTGTCTTTTATTTCCATCCAATCGCCGGCTATTGCAACACAGCGTTTTACATAATTCTCCCTCCGATCCACAGGTCGATATACAATATCTCCATAAACATCCTTGTTGTTATTCACAGCATCTCTTCCATAATAATGGCACAACGTGTAGTAATCCGGATTTTGTTGCTTTACTGCAACTGTATCTCCCGTTGGAAAATTAAAAACCACAATATCATTCCGTTCAATGCTGTCAAATCCTTTCAATCGTTTGTATTCCCACTGCGGATGTTCCAAAAAAGATTTAGAATTTAATATCGGAAAAGTGTGTTGTACCAATGGAAATGAAAACGGTGTATTTGGAACTCTTGGTCCGTAACTTGCTTTACTAACGAAAAGAAAATCACCGACCAACAAACTTTTTTCCAACGACGAACTAGGAATCTGGTAATTCTGGAACAAAAATGTATTGATAAAATACACCGCCACCAATGCAAAAACGATAGCATCTATCCAACCCATAACAGCCAGTAATGATTTATTTTTTGAGTTTTTCCACCACGTCCAAGGAATAAAATGTGTTACGAATGCATCAAAAACAACCGGTAAACCGAGCAGCCACCAATAGTTTCCAACCCAAATTATAAACAAGATGTAAACTAAACTCCAAACAATGGCTTTTATCCATTGGCTTAATGGCTTACTAAAACGAGATGATTCATTTTTTGCACTCATATTTCAATTGTAAATTGTTAGTTAAAATTTCAATAAGTCTTCCATTCCTAAAAATCCTTTTTTGCCTGCTGTAAATTCAGCTGCCACCACAGCACCGAGGGCTAGACTTTCCCTGTTTTTTAATTCGTGTCTAATTTCTATAAAATCCACGTTAGAGTCATATCGAATGGCGTGAATACCCGGAACCTGACCTTCGCGGATCGATTTTATTGCCATTTCACCCGGATTTGTTTCAGTTTCTTTTATCCAAACCGTTTTTCGGTCGATATTTTCAAGTATTCCTTCTGCCAAAGTAATGGCAGTTCCACTTGGAGCATCAAGCTTTTGTGTGTGATGCACTTCGGTCATTTCTACATTGTAATCCGGAAAATCATTCATTATTTTTGCGAGGTACTTGTTTACAGCTGCAAAAATATTTACACCAAGACTAAAATTGGACGCCCAAAAAAGCGTATATCCTTTTTCTTCAATTTCCTTTTTTAATTGTGGCAAATGTTCAGCCCAGCCTGTAGTGCCCGAAACAACTGCGACTCCCGACGCAAATGCCCGACGATAATTGCTCAATGCTACGGCTGGTGCTGTAAATTCTATCGCTACATCAGCGCTTTTGAATGCTTCAGAGTCAAAATCGTCGATATTATCAATATCTATTACCGACACTATTTCGTGTCCTCGTTCTATGGCAATTCGTTCAATGGTTTTACCCATTTTGCCGTATCCTATTAATGCTATCTTCATAATGACCCCTAACCCCTAAAGGGAAAATTGTTTAGTTTAAATTTGATTTTTTTTATACCTCTTGTTCCCCTTTAGGGGTTAGGGGTTGTTTTTTTAATATTGTCCAGTTCCCAGCAATACCAACGTACAAGCTTCTTCAGCTTCTATGCCGTTGGTTGTGAGTAATTTCTCAAATTCCTCATTTTCTGTACCGGGATTAAAAATTACTCTTTTAGGTTTCAACGACAATACATAATCGTAATAATCAGTTTGGCGTTGCGGTCCTATGTAAAGAGTAACGGTATCCAGACCTTTGTATTGTATACGTTCTGTATCGATTGTTTTTTCAAATACCACATCGGGGCGAATGCCCAGTAATTCTATTTCATGTCCGTAATACAATAATCGTTGGGCAGCTTTATATGCATAACGATCAGGATTGTTACTTGCTCCAATTATTAATGTCTTTTTCATAATAGTAATATTATTTATCCTTCTCTGAAAAAATCAAAACACTCAAAAATTTCGTCCTTTGTAGCCGTTTGATTGATTCTAATTTCACCAATATCAGTCAATAAAGTAAAATTTATTTCTTTTGAATCATTCTTCTTGTCGTGTGTCATTAGTTCGAAAAGGGCTTCGTATTGTTGGCAATGAAATTCGAAAGTTCCATACTGCTCTTTCATAAAGTATTTCAATCGAAGCAATTCTTCTTTTGGAAAATTGAGCTTAATATGCGATAAATACAATTCACACAACATTCCCCACATCACTGCGTATCCATGTAAAGCAGGTTGATTGGTTTTGTACGACAAACTTTCGAAAGCATGACCAAATGTATGTCCTAAATTCAAAGCTTTACGTATGTTTGCTTCGTATGGATCTTGCTCCACTATCCGTTCTTTGATCCCAATACTTTTATTTAATAATACTTTTAATTCATTGAAATCCATCTTTTCAAGATCAAATTTCATTACGTTTTCCCATTCCTCTTTGCTGTCAATCAATGCATGTTTTACCATTTCCGAGAAACCCGACAGTAGATTGGCCTGATTTAGGGTTTTGAAAAAATCAGTGTTTATCAGTACTGTTTCTGCAGGTGCAAAAACTCCAATTTCATTTTTTAGTCCCATGAAATTGATGCCTGTTTTTCCACCCGTTGCTGCATCTACTGCCCCAAGCAAGGTTGTTGAAACATTTATGTAGCGCATTCCCCTTTTAAAAGTAGAAGCTGTGAAACCACCAATGTCCGTTATCATTCCACCACCAAGGTTGATCATCAGTGATTTACGGGTTGCTCCATTTTCACTCAGATATTTCCAAATTTCAACAGCCGATTCAATATTTTTATTCTCATCGCCACTCGGAATACAAATTACATGACTTCCTTTCAACTTTTCCAATTGCAATGCAACGGGTAAACAAAATTCATGCGTATTGTCGTCAGTTAATATATAAATGCTTTCTGCGGCTTGTTTGCCAATTGCCAGATTCAAATCGAAGATAAAATCCTCGCATATTTTTGTAACCGAATGATTCATTGTTTGTAAATTAGCTTACAAAGATACTTTATTCTTTAAAATTGCACATAAAAATGACGGGAAACTATTTGTTTTTTTTCTTCATTACTATTTGAGGGCGTATTTTATTAAAAAACATTAAAATAATATGCATATATGAATATATGTTCATATATTTGCAGAAAATTACTACAATGAATTTAAAAACTGACAATATACTCATGGACGAAGCTGCTTACACCTTAAAAGCCATCTCCAACGGAACACGTTTGTGTGTCATCTCTTTGTTATCGGAGCAGGAGGAATTGACCGTTTCTCAATTGGGCGAAAAGTTGCAATGTGAACAATCATTGCTTTCGCATCATCTCACGGATATGCGCGCAAAAGGAATCTTGAATTGTCGCAGAGATGGAAAAAATTGCTATTATTCATTAAAGAATAAACAAATTGTTCAGATAATTGATTGTATTCGTACCTGCAATTGTGTCTGATTTCGTGTTTTTTTTGAAGTTATATATGAATATATGTTTATATATGCATTCTAAAAAGGGTTTGATCTAAGTAATTGAAAATTATTATTGATAGGTTATTTTGGAATAACTTTCATAAGACTTGTAACCTGTCTACCGCAGGCAGGCTCGTAACTAAATACTTGTAGCAACTTAATTAACAAAGAATATGACTAAATTTATAAAAAAGCATTATTTAAAAATAATCGGAATTTTTCTTGGAAGTATTTCAGGATTTTCGTATTATTATTTTGTGGGTTGCGTCAGTGGAACCTGCCCAATAACATCCAATCCCTACATTAGCATAGTTTATGGAGCTGTAATGGGATATTTATTATTTGATATGTTTAAAAAGAAAGAACATGGAACAAATTAAAAAACTTTTTCAAAATTGGGATGTATCTCGTGTCATCCGTTTAGTATTAGCCATTGCTTTTGGTGTTGGTTATTTGGTGAGTAAAGAAAGTATTTATATGTTTGCAGCAATATTCTTAGGTGCACAAGCAGTTTTTAATATTAGTTGTCCGGGTGGAAGTTGCAGTACAACTCCGGTTAATGAAGAGAAACCGATAGTAAAGGTTGAAAAATACGAACCTAAAAATTAATAAAATGTACAGCACATTTAATGTTTCAAAAACGGAATGCATGACCTGCACCAATAAAACTCTGAAAAGTTTAGGCAGTTTGCAAGGTGTTTTCGGAGCTGAAATTGATCAGATTGATGGAAAAATTACAGTTTCGCATACCGATGAAATTAGCCGGATGAAAATTGCAGAAATGCTTTTTTCATTAGGATATCCTGAAATAGAAACCAATACAGAGACGGAAGTTATCTGCGATGAACCTTCTATCTGGGGATATGTTTTATAGTTTATAAAGTTTGAAAGTTTATAAAGTTTGAAAGTTAAAAGTTATAGATAGTTTATTAAATACAGAAAAACAAAAAAAATAATCATGAAAAAAATAATTTTAGCGAGCCTATTGCTGGCAACCACTTTATCGGCATGTGCCGGTACAAACAAAGAAAATAAAACCGAAATTAATAACCCCTCAAAAGAAGTAAAAAAAATGGGAACAATTCATTTAACCAAAGCTGAGTTTATATCAAAAGTAGCCAATTATGAAGCCAATCCTTCCGAATGGAAGTATCTGGGAGACAAACCTTGTATAATCGATTTTTACGCCTCATGGTGTGGACCTTGTAAAACCATTGCTCCAATTTTGGAAGATTTGGCAAAAGAGTACGACGGACAAATTTACGTTTACAAAGTAAATACAGAAGAAGAACAAGAATTAGCAGGTGCTTTTGGCATTCGCAGTATTCCAACAATATTATTCTGTCCAATGGTAGGCGCACCTCAAATGGCTCAGGGTGCAATGCCAAAAGAATCATTTAAGCAAGCAATTACAGACGTGCTTTTGAAAAAATAAAATTATAAAACAAACGTTTTAGAGAATAAAATTCCCCAGATTCAGCAATGCATTTGGGGAATTTTTTGTTTTATAATAGCCTCGGAGGTGAGGTGTAAAGAATTTACTATATGTTTTTTAATACCGATTGCACAAACAATATAGTCCAATTTCGACCCTGCCTGCCGCAGGCAAGTTCGTCTTATGGAACATCCCGTGTAACGGGATTGTC
>JAAFGX010000143.1 GCA_010365115.1 Paludibacter sp. | reverse complement strand
GATGTACAGAACACATGCAAATCAGACATAGGAAAAGACAAAAGGACATAGATAGATTCTATGTTAAAATCTAATTTAGTAAAGTAGAAATAATTACAAAAGGTATAATCTTGACTAACTTAAAAGTTCCAGGTTTAATATAAATAAAATATACTAAATTTAAAATGAATAAAAATAAAAATAAAAATAATGAATTTTTCATAGAATATTTTACTTAAATAAATTTCTAAATCTGAAAATTGGTGTCATACCAGTAGTATACTGATAATTGGCTGATACACCTGCACCAAACCCAATCCCTAAACTAACCCCGCCAAACCTCACACCATTATCATCTGGAGCAGGAGCATAACCTCCATTTACTCCACCATAAATTAAAGCTCCTATGCTACCAGATCCCCCATAATAATTACCAACTAAATAATCTGACCTAAAGTTATTATTATTTCCTGTATAATATCCTAAACTTAAATTTATTACAGCAGATGCAGAATACTCAGTTAATGGACTTATACTTGCGTTTAAAGTTGGAGAATAATATAATCCGGCATCATCCCCACATGTTATTAGTGTGAAATCAATTAGATTAACCCCTCCACCGACACCGGCTGCAGCATTAATTGAGATTCCTAAACTGATTACTTCAGGTGTAATTAAGTCAACATAATCATTGAAACTTTCTGAAAAAAAGTTACCAAGATTCTTATACTCATAATATGCTTGTCTTGCTTCACGTTCTTGTTGTAAAACCAACGATATAGGATCAATGTGCTTTTGAAATGGATTTCCTCCTTGCGTAACACCATTTTGTGTGGTACTCATATTGAAACCATTATTATATCCCATATTTGAAGAATGTTGACCATAATCAAATGAGAATCCAGCAGAAATACCTGCATTTGAAGAGTAACCTACTGTATACGTAGTACTTTGCCATTTTGTTGGATCCATTTCTCCATTATGACTTTGAACTCCTTTACCATAACTTATGGCTGTATAAAGTACATAACCTCCCCAAAAAAGCCAGTTTATAAATTTTCCACTCGGATCAGTATACATCAACGGATTATTCCGACAATACATATACCTGTTAAAATCGTTAGAAAAACCGGAAGATACAAACGGATCGGGAGCATAAAAACGTCCCAATACAGGGTCGTAAAGTCGGGCATTCATATTTATTAGCCCAAATTGATTTAAGTGCTCATGGCCCGTATAACCACGGCCAAACTTCAAGGTTGGCTGGCTTCCTTGCGCATAAGGTTGCCAAGTATTTACATTCCGCATGCGTCCCCACGCATCGTAGCTGTATTCGGCGGCTAAATTACCATTATTATCCGAAATTTGAGTAACACTGCCCAAATAATCGCGATGCAAGTAGTATAGTTGTGAAGCAGCTGCACCTGTCTTTTCTAATACAATTGAAGCCGTGTAAGGCGAGCCATCTAAATAAAGTCGTTGAACATCAACTCCTCCCGTAGTTTCAATTTCGTATTTTCCTCCTGCGAAAAATGTCTTTGCAGTCAATAGGGTTGTACCTTGCTTAATTTGTTCAGCAGCACGATCGTAAGCATCGTTGTAAGTAAAAGTAGCGCTATAACCATTATAGTTAATACTTGTAGGGCGTGAATTTACAGTATATGAAATATCTATTGGAGTGGATAAACCCGTAGCAATATTTGGAATACCAGATACACCTGACAGTTGATAGGGTCTTCCGCTTATATTGTAGCCATAATTACTGGCGGCGTCCGTCTTGGTATTGATATTACCATTTGGGTTGTAATCCATCGTCTGGTGATAAATGCCCGAACCATAGCTTTTCAATTGATACTGACTATCATAGGTAAAACTTTCGGTCAGTCCGCGCCTGTTATCCGTCCTTGAGTTCAGCGTACCATTTATCCGGTTAAAATCAAAACTCATATTCTGAATATTGTTGGATGTTGTTACATTAGTCAACAAACCTTCGGGTGTATAGCTTTTCGAAGTGCTTAAGTTATTGCCCAGCAATACATTTGTTTCCTGCCCAAGCGAATTCACACTGTTGACTGTATATAGATTATCCGTACCATTAAGCAATTGACTTAAATAACCATTCGTATTGTATTTGTACGTAACAGGGTACGATATTGGATTTGCACCTGGATTTGTATTATATGTGATACTACCAATTCGCCCTTTATCATCATATCCATACACTTCCTGATAGGTTTTACTGTTTACTGTTTCGGTTAATGTACTTAAACGTCCGGTTGTTGGTTCATAAGTCAAATATTTAGAAGTTCCATTGGTGCTTATACTTCCTGTTGGTCTTCCAAATGTTGGGTCATAACTGTATGTAGTAATAAAATCAGGCGTTGTTTTCGATAATGTTTGCCCAAATTTATTTGATACTGTGCTAATTTGTTTCCCACTGTTCCATGTTTGTGTTGCAGTATGGGTTGCATCAACATAATCCGTTTGTACTGTTCCAGCACTTGGATCAATTAGTTTGATTTGACGTCCATAATCATCGTACTCAAAACTGGTTACTACTCCTGCCACGTTTATGCTTTCGGTTTGCCCATCGGCTCGGTAGGTATAACTTACCATACCTCCTGCATCGGTTGTACTAATAGTTTGACCTGTAGCATCGGTAATTTTGCTTGTGAGCACACCATCTTTATTTTCACTGACCTGATTACCTGTATAGGAATAGGTAGTATTACTTCCGTTTGATTGTATAACTTTTGTCGGACGATTATATTCATCGTAACTGTATGTCGTCCACAAAGGTGTATCACCCATTTTATACGGAGCCGAATTCCTTTTCAGATGACCAAAAGTGTCGTATTCTTTATCAGAACAAACCCATGTATTGTTTTCAAATCCCTGAACTTCTTTGTGTGTTTCTCTACCGAATGCATCTGCATAGGTTACTGTTTGAGGTTGTCCTGTAGAAGTTTGAGTTTCAAACATCAGTCTGTTAAGGTCGTTAGTATTCCAGTCCCATGCTAAGGTTGTGCTTGTTCCATCAGGTCGCAATTCATAATTCTTACGTCGCCAAGTATCATAACCATAGGTCACGGTGTTTCCTAAATAATCTTTTACCCCTGTCAATAACCGGGTAGTAAAATTATAGGAATACTCTGTAGTTAAGCCTAATGGATCTGTTTTTTTCCAAAGAGAACATTTATCTTCATCTTTATACAGATATGAGGTTATAAGATTATCAGCATCGTTATTTGTAATTTTATTGCGTAATGTCTCTTTACTCAATGTTCCGTAAGTGGTATTGTATTCGTATTCCGTTTCCGAAACCAAGTTTGCCTCAATGTATTTACGTAAATAGCGTAACCTGTTATCAGGGTAATAAACATAATCTTCTGATTGAATAAAGGTTTTACTATCCCGTAAATTGGTTATCTTTTTACTGGTAGGCATTCCTATTAAGTTAAGATTGGAAGTAGCTATGTTTTGATAGGTATTCTCCACAGTAGAAGATATGCCGCCACCCAAGGAAGTTACTTCTTTTCCCACATTATCGTAACTATCATACAACGAATAGGTTGTAGTAGCAGTATTCCCTTTTATCTTATCCGTTATAGTTTTAGTGTTTGGCAATAATTTCATTTTCTTGTTACCACCTGCCAGATTGCTATAATTAGTAAAATTATAGGTAAAAGTTGATTCTTCTGTGTCAGAAGTCTGTTTGGTTATTGCTCCCATTTTATATGGATCAAATTCGGTAGTTACTTCCTTATTGGTCAATAAATCAGTAGCACTCATAGCACTAAACCCCCTGAAACCCAATCCTTGCTTGTTTAATATAGCTCCATTATAATTATAACTTGTGTTTCCAATAATTTGCTTATTGTATATAGAACTACTTTGTGTAGTTACCCAAAACGGTTCTTGAAAATCTGTATTTGGAAAGTTAGCTCCAGTCCCAGGTGTATAGGTTGCACCTTCGTATAACTGGCCATAGTCAGTTTTATCGGCTATGCCCAGACTGTTAATCATTAATGAGATTTGATTGTTTTTTGCTCGATTTTGAGAGAAAGATATTTTTTGAATACCATTAGAATTTAAAGAAATTAATTCAATGTGCTTGTTCTCGGAATTTATATCTAACGGAATAATTATTGAGTTGTTTGATATAGACCCAGTTGCAAAAAAAACAGTAGATTCAAATGCATGACTTTGATTATTGTATGGATAGAATTTTAGATTACCGGAAGTATTCACAATTAGTTCTGGAGTGTTGTCACCATCTAAATCCTGTATTGAATATTGATGATTATACTCTCTATTGAATAATTCCTTTTCTAACATTAATGGATTATTCACTCCATCTGAATATAAATATTTCCACTTTTTATCGAATGTACTTGGATTAGTCCAAATATATTTTGAAACAATTTGGCCATGAACTGGACAAATACCATTCCATGGTATGTCTTTTTCACAAAAAACACATACTCTATGTGGATCAACAGGATTATTTTGACTCCAGGGCACATATACTGACCAAAATGGATCTGCTGCACAAGCTCCACACTCCGAACAACTTTTAGTACAAATTCCCGACTTAGGTGGGTTGCTGATTGAAATTAATGCACCACAGGATTTACATTTATAACAAGATCCAACATAAACATTTGTATATTCTTTTACTGTAGGAAATTTAGGTGACATAATTATATCGGTTTTACCATCTGCATTAAGATCCGAGAAGAGGATTTGTTTGTTCTCAAAGTCAAGCAGCTTTAAGCTCCACGTTCCAATATTAAGTATCTGTCCATCTTTATATTTATATAGATATGTTTGATTACTTCTTACCTGAACGAGTTCAGTTTGTCCATCACCATCAATATCCATTGGATAAATAATATCTTCCTCACTTTTATTAAATGAAACTTCAGAGTAAACAACAGATACACCACCATTTAGATTAATAATTCTAATTGGAGATATATTATTGGACCATTTAGGAATACAAATAACTTCTGTAACTCCACTACCACTAAAGTTACCAGTATAAAACTCTTTAGGTAAAATATGTGAGACTCCATTAATAATTACACCCCCGAAATTGACAATTTCTTCTCGTTCTGGTGTAGTAACATTTGTATTGTAAATCTTAAATTTTATATTTTCAATACCATTAGCAACAGCGATAGAATTGATTTTTATTATTTTATCGCTCCCAACTCCATTTATATCAGCAGCAAATATACCGAGAAAACCTTGTTCAGCAGATATATGTTGCAAGGTAGCACTCCCTAAATTTAAATTTTGATAAACTTTCAAGTCATTAGTTACTGGATACTCAGCAGTATAATAATTATTGTATTGTAAATTAGAAAACTTATAAATGTCTCCTTTAGGATAAACCAACAAAGCATCATTTTGAATATTGGGATCAAACTTACCTCTGACAATATTGATCTTCGTTAAATCAAAATTTGAACTTAGCAATGAAGTTGATTGATTGCTTGTAGTTAAAATTCCTCCCTCCCCATAATAAAACTTCAAAGGATTTAAATTTTCAGCAACTGCACTTCCTGTATTTACGAAACTGTTTATCTGTTTCAATCTTGATACATCGTTTGAATTAGATGTTATTCGTGAATCAATATTTGAATAACTTAATGAATAAGTTCTTATTAAATCAGGATTGGCATAACATTGAATTGTGCTTAATCGTTTTCTAAATATTATTGATTTTGTAGATTGAAGAGAAAATATCTGATCTGGTCGATCTTCGTAAGTAAATTTAATCTTTGCAAAATCATGTTTATCACTACATTTCCCATAATTAATTTCATCTATATAGTAAAGATCATTGTTTGTCCCTCCATTTATGTCTGTATTATCAGAAGTATATGAAAAAGTTATCGTTGAACCGTTAATATCTTCTAATGAAGTAATCGGATACGATAATTTTGAAGTAGTATTCGTTCCATAACCAAAAACTCCAACAACACCATTTGGATAATATACTTTAAAATACTTCAGATCAGGTACCCTGCAAAAAGCAGTTACCTTTATATTTCCTATAACTGTTTCATAATTTATTTGATAATATACACCTCTACTTGTAGTATAATTCACTCTGTTTTTTTCAATTAACCTGTTTCCATCCAATGTAAATGCATCATTCGAATTTAAAGCTGGTATATCATTCTTCCCATCAAAAAACACATTTTTATTTACCCTCTCTATCGACGATAATCCACTAATACTCCAGCCCATTCCAACCACACCATTCCCAGCCTGACTATTATACGAAAGCGAGATATTCGGTTGAAATCCCATTCGTCCCGGAACTATTTCGATAGGTACATTATAACATTTAGCTCCTGAAGCACTTACAGACGAACTGATAGGAATTTGTCCGACCGTATATTGTGTATTTATTACTGTTAAATCATCCGGATTAGTGGAAGATGTAGCAGGTATATTTAAAAAAGTTTTAGCTTCCTCGTTTGTAAGTCCTGAGTTTATCTTTGCACTCATAGTTACACCAGTAGCAGCTTTAAACGAATATCCGTCTGTTAAACGGACATAGTCTCTTCCTATATATGTCTTGGTTTCAATGTCAGGATTATTAAGGTCAAAATTCTGGTATTGCGCTTTCACCACACCCATCCCAATAAATAGGTATATTAGTATATATTTATATCTCATCATAGTAATTTTATTGTTTAATCACTTTCCATTTTGAAACTTTACCACCCAAAGAGATATTTAATAAATATGTCCCTTTTGGATAATTGGATATATCTACAGTTGTCATATTATTTGATAAGTTTTTATTCATCAAACGGCTACCGTTGCTCGAAAAGAGATAGAAATAATTCTTCACAGCTTCGTCCAACTTATTTACACTAATCTTAAATAGTCCTCTTGTAGGGTTTGGATAGAGTATGATATTTTGATTGTCCAACTTATCTTCCACTGCTATTGTGTCCTTTTGTGTGAAATTGGTTTTTACATAAGATGGTACTGAAATTACCAATCGGTGTTCCATATTCCCATCGCTATCGTAAGTGAAACTTATACTACCTGTTTGGGCTATTAAACCTTGACAGATAATCATAAATATAAATAATGGTGCTATTTTTTTCATTGCCTTTAAATGTTTGTAGTTGATTTGCATAATATTTAGTATTGCATTAACCTATTATGATTGAGGGGGTGACTTGTAGGCACCCTCTCAATATAGGATAGGATTATGAAGTTTCTTTTATTTTTGAATCTTCTTCAATTCTTCAATCTGACTACTCTGAATATTAATTGTTTTCTGCATATCAATCATATACAGCGTCAGTTCTTCAATTTTCTGTAGTAACTTATTTTGCATTTCACCCATGTTCATCCCGTTTTTACTTACTTCGGCAGCCGATGGTATCTCAGGCAAGTGACTGTTTGTTTTTACAAACTGCTCCACCTGACTGAGCGGCATTAGGTTGTAAGAGGGCTTGAAAACGTAGTCGGCAAGACCTTCCAAGTTAACCCTCACTTCGCTAGCATGAATAATACCGTTGACTGTAAGGAGCGCATCGGTAGTTATATTGCTGATTCCTATTCCCACTTTACCTTCGGGAGTAATGCGCATTCTTTCAATATTGTTAGTCCCAATAATTAAAGAAGTTGATGTTGTTGTGCCAATAAATCCATATCCTGTTGTTTTTGGTGCCATTAAGATAGATGTTGAGCCAGCTAAACTTTGTCCGAAAAGTGTACCAGAATATGCAGTTCCAAATGTCCCATACTCGAGGTAATGACCGTCAGTGTCACTTTGAATATAGTTAGTTGCAGCTTTATCAGCACCTGTAAATCTTAAAGCTATTTTGGGAGTAGCATTATTGCCAAATACCTCTAATGCAGCACGCGGCGTTATTGTTCCTATCCCTAACCTACCTTTTTTCAAGGTCATTTCGGTCGCCAAATTCGTTCCATCCCATGATGTAAAATCTAATCTGGCATTAGAACTACCAGTATAATTTATAATACTTTCTTCATCATTACCTGAATAATTCCACGTAAAAGCCAAACCATTTCCCACTTTAGGTTTGTATTTGGTAGAATTCATGCCGGCATTTGAGCTAAAATAAATCCAAGAATTGTCATAGGTGCCTCTTACATGTAAAGCCCCTTGAGGATCAGTTACTCCTATCCCCAATTTACCAGTTATAATTCCATTGCCAAGTACATCTATTTTTTCCCGGGGGCTTAAAGTGCCTACTCCTAAGTTTCCGTTTACATATCCATTCCCCGTAACCTGAAGTGCATTATTCACTATATTATTTGTATTAACAGCAAAAGAAACGTTAATTCCACTATAAACACTTGGATTACTAGCATAGCAAACACTTACATCCGATGTAAATATTACCTGAACCCTCCCGTTGGGTGCTGTTGTTGAAATAATTCCACTTTTAGTTCCGCTAGTATTAAGCAGTTCCGCTGTTTTTACGCCGTTATTATCCACACTATTTATTATCAACTTATCCCATCCGGATTCCGTTCCAATAGTATAGCGGATTTTACTTCAATAAAACAAGTGTTGGTGCATGTTTTGAGAGATATTTTTTTTAATTTATTGCTACAAATTCAGGTGCTTCATGTCAA
>JAAFGX010000024.1 GCA_010365115.1 Paludibacter sp. | reverse complement strand
ACAATGGTGGTGTATTCCTCGCAACCATCCCTGTATATTCATTATGTGAATGTGCAATTGTGGCATACCTTTTCCTTTGTCCGAAGGTATTTGTTCTAAGTTTTGATATAGCTTTTTCAATGGCAAATATCCTTTCCAAACATCAGTAATAATTTGGGCGTCTTTGCTGATATATGTCTCAAAAAACGGTCTGAATTCTTTGCTTGAAGCTCGTTCAATTACTTGTGCATACGCACGCCCAACACCACCCTTTTCTTCAAGAATTTCAAGGGCAACAATCACTAACTTCTTTTTGCTCCCGCTACTACGTCCTACTTTCCCTTCTTCGTATTCTCCAATCAGAAACTCGTCAACTTGGATTTTGCCCACCAATTGGCTTTTACGGCTGCTTGTCATAGCTTGTTGGATTTTCCACTTGAATTTCCAAACTGTTTTTTGTCGCAATCCAAACTCTTCTGACAATTCTAAAGATGACATCCCTTTCTTTTTTGTACTAATTTTGAAGCAGATATGAAATGCTATTAGTAATGGAAATTTCAATTTGTCAAACATTGTTCCAGCTGTTGGACTTTCATCATAATTGCATTTTGTGCAACGGCGTGAATATGGCTTTTTACCTTTTCCATACTTCACATTATCGCATTTTTTGCATCTGTATGGATTCTCAGATGACCATTTTATTCCAGATAGATACTGGTAGCAATCCTCGTTAGTCTGAAAATGTCTATTGAAATCTATTGAATTCACACCCTTGTATTGTTCTATGTTTTCCATGCTATAAAAGTAGCAAACTTTTCAAAATAAACAGCGACCTAAACGCCTATACCGATATATATAATTGTAAATCAACAAACTTATAATCTGGTAAACAAAAAAAAGATAATCTAGCATACTTGCAATCATGTATATTTGTAGTTATACATTCTTGTATAACTGTATAAAATATATTCAAGAAATCTTGTATATCTGTGAATATGTTAACTTGTAATCCAGCAAACAAACAAACAACTATATAAACGTATAATCATGTGAATATGAAAACTTACGATAAATCAATACACTAATTTGGATTCCGTTGCTTTGTGACATTATACACGATACCAAACGCTACAAGAAAGGATTTGTCGGGCAAACAAAAATCTGCTTTCCTAGCCACCTTATTTCCCGCTAATGAACGAATGGTCAAGGACAGCAATCCGAAAGAGTTCATAATTGAAATTGCATACATCACATCAAATATATAACAAACATCATGGCAAAGCAAACAAATATTCCAATAGTGGATGAGGATTTTATGAAAAAGGTTATTTCCCAGGGTCTTCCCCTGAAACGAGATGACATGTATAAAAATGACAAGAATTCTTTCAATCGTTCGGTAAAAATCATTTAACATTATGCGGCAATAGTGCCGTAAAATAGTAGCTCTTTGACATTCTGGTTATTTTTCAGGGTTCGATGTGAGGCAAGAACGAAGTTCCTGGAACGGTAATGAAGCGACAATGGAACTCATTTACCCCAAGCACATTGATAATTAACTCGTTATACTTTTTAGTTTCTGCACAGTAAGCCTTCCGCCATCTACATCCTTGTTTATGTGACTTTTTCTAGCCACCTTCACACTTGAATGAAAGTTCGTAACACAATAATTCACTACAGTTCTATGTAAGATTTCCTTGCCAAATTCATTCCTAATCCACTCCTTTAGTTCTACAAAGCCAAGCAAACCATTTTTGGGATCGTTTAGCTTTTCTTTTAGTCTTGCACGTTCCATATCTGTAAATGCGGACGGTTTATATCCGATCTTGTTGTGTTTCATTAAACCTTCTATTCCATCTCTCATGTAGAGTGTACACCATTTCTGAATACTGTCTGCACAGACACCGCTTAATATGGCCGCTTCACGTTTGGATATCCATGTTGATTCATTTCGTTTGAGAATCAACAATACTCTTAACCTTTGTGAGATGAATGGAGTAGATACTTTTAGAAGATGCTTAATCTCCTTTCTGTTTCTTTAATGACTATCTGTTAAGGAAGTGCCATGTATATGCATTTATATTATAGTCAAAAAGCAATAAAAAAAATCCAATTATCAAAATTGGACTCTTTTATAAATGCAATTGGTATAACAGACAAAAAGACCGTGAATGCCCAGAGGTATGAGGTGCAGGGGTTTTTGGCAGCTAGGGGTTTTTTTACAAAAATCTCGATTTCGCTCGACATAGCTTAAACAAGTTTTCTTCAGGTAAAGCCTGACCGTTTTCTGTAAGACTTTGTTGGCTTATGAAATTATATTTTTAGAAAGAGTAATCGTAATTTTTCAATGAAATAAGATTTTTGCTGTGAATCAATTAGCTATGCTTTCAAATCATCTCAATATAATTCCTCAGTGATATAAGAAATCACTCTCAGAATGAAATATAAGAAGCAAATTTTTTCGAACTATTAGTCGGATAGACAGGTTTAATTAAGTCTGCTTCCCTAGTATTAAATTAGCCTAATTTGTGAATAAACTTAGACCTGTTGCCTATACTAATTGACAATTTGTATAGGCAACAGTTTTGTTATTTCTCAATATACACTCATACCTTTTTACAGCTAGTGTGTTTACTGAATACAAATACGAAAAAACTAACTTTTTTTAAAAAAAAAGTGTATGAAAAAAAACCAATGGCAAAAGTCATTTTTTCTATCCTTATTTCTGTCCGTTTTTGCAATTCATGCGACAGCCCAGAAAGTTACACTTTCGTTTCAAAACGAGACCTTCGAGAAAGCGTTAAACTCCATTTGACAACAAACAAGATTCTCGCCTTTGTAAAGCGAACAGATTGTTGATTTAAATCGAAAGGTAAGTTATCTGTAAATATAGTATTTTCATTATTAAAAAAACAGGTGTAAAACTTAATTTGGGAAAGTAGAATTAATAAATAAATTTTAAACAGTTTCTAATAACTAACAATTAAAAAAAACGAACAAAATGAAAAAAACACAACTCTTTAAATTAAACATTATTGTATTATTATGTTTAACATCATTTTCAACTATCAAAGCACAATGCGGTGGTGAAACACAATGGAAGTATTCTCCAATTACTCCAATATTGAATACCACAACAACAGCATTTATAGCCGAATTTGATGCAACACCGCCAACACCGCCAGTTGGTACTTCATATAATGGGGTTTTAGCATTCTCCAATGGTGCGCCTTATGGTGGAAGTCAAATGGGATATCCTTTATGTGGTTGCATAGTAAGGTTTTCTCCTGACGGAAAAATTCAAGCACGTAATGGTTTAGCTTATGCAGCAGTTAATTCGGTTTCTTATTCTCCGGGGACTAAATATCATTTTAAAATGACAATAACTGTTTCAACAAAACTATATAGTGTTACAGTTACACCTGCGGGTGGTTCTGAGGTTACAATTGCCACCAATTACGCATTCCGTCAAGATGCTCTTGGTTCTTTTGGTGGATTGACTGCACCTGAATTGTTAGCCCAATCGCTGTGGCCTAAGCTAGATTATTTTGTTAGAAAAACAGAAATTTGTGATTCTAATATTAAAGTAGAAACTTTAGTGGTTGACGGAGTAAGTATTGATCTAGGCCCAACAAACATTAATTCATTGGTTAATTCAAATATTAATATATACCCGAACCCATTAACAGGTAATAACAAGTTAACTGTAGATTTTGGTAGTATTATTAATGAAGGAAATATAGAGATTTTCGACATAAATTCGAAATCACTATATAAGCAAACCATAAACAACAGTGCAAAGGCTGAAATAAAACAAAATTTCCAAAGTGGTATGTACCTTTTGAAAGTATACAATGGTAAGAATAGTTACAGCCAAAAAATTGTTGTTAAATAGATGTGAATTATTATAAATTTTCTGGTAAGTACAGCACGAAAATTAGTTAATAGAATCCCAAATATACCTAACAGGCCTAACAGGTTTTGAAAACCTGTTAGGTGGGGTGTAAAAAATTAACGGGTTGTTTTTGTAATTTTCGTTCTTAAAAATAGCATGAATCTGCATTGGTTTAGCTTTTAATGACCTCTCCCCTAAACCCTCTCCCAAGGAGAGAGGCACAAGACGCAGTTTTTTATAGGATAACATTGAGACTTGGTCTGGCTCCCTCTCCTAGGGAGAGGGCGGGGGGAGAGGTCGGGTTAAAAAGGAACGAGGATATTTTTCAATGAATTGCTGATTTTTTACAGCGCAACTGTTAGGTATTATAAACCAAGAGAATAAAATCTTACATTTAAACTAATTTATTGCACATACTTATTAATTATTTTTTATTTTCAAATAAAAAAACAACTCAAAACGAAATACTTTTTATTAACCTTTTAAATATTAAAAATATGAAAACAACTACTAGTATGAAATTATTTTTTGGATTACTTTTTAGTCTTTTAACAATAAGCGGCATGAACGCAGCAGTTACCTGGACAACATTTCCTTTCACAGCTCAATCAGGCTCATTTGTTGTTGAATTTGATGCCACTCCAGACAGTGTTTTTGTTGATGGTGTAATGGCACTCCTCAATGTAGAGGGCGCTGGAGGATCTGCTTGGAGTCTTATGGCTTGTAGTGTACGTTTTGGTGTTACGGGTCTAGTTGAAGCAAGAAATGGAGGAGCTTTTGCAGCTGTTACTCCTTTAACTTATGAAGCAGGTAAGAAGTATCATGTGAAAATGGATATTAATGTTACTACTCATAAATATGATGTAGTAGTAACTCCTAATGGTGGTGCTGCAGTAACAATTGCCTCAAATTATAGTTTTAGAACCGAACAGGCTGCAATTCCTCAATTACAATATTTTAGTAGAGTAGTTTCTTCTATTGCTGGTTTTGCAGGAGCTGTAAAAGGTGTGGTTCTCGAAAATCTTGTAATTGGAGGTGCTTCGATTCCCACAGCTATTTCATCAATTTCAAGCAGTTCGTTTAACGTGTATCCAAATCCATTGGCTAGCGGAAGTGAGTTAACTCTTGATTTTGGTTCAAAAGTTAACGGTAATATTGAGATTTTTGATATTGACGGTAAATTGTCATACAAAAGCTCAATAGTAGACCAATCAAAAACTAACATTGCAACATCATTAAAGAGAGGTATGTACCTTATGAAAATAAACCAAGGTAGCACTAGTTACAGTCAAAAAATTATTGTAAAATAGTTCTAACTGATTATCTGCTTAGAACATGTGTCTCAAACAGGTACTTTTACTGCCGAATTTGATGCAATTCCTAAAGGTGCACTCATGGATGGTGCATTGGGTCTTTCAAAAACCAGTGCCACGACATATAACGATTTCGCTTATGCTGTTCGCTTCTATACCAATGGAAAAATTGAAGCAAGAAGCGCTGGTGCTTACGAGTCATTAAACAATCTTCTTTATAGTATAGGTTTTGAGTCAAGCGTGGAATCCAATAAATTGAGATCACTCAAGTTTTGAATCCAAATAATTTATTTTAAAATATAAATGAACAACCAATCGAAATTTTGGCCGTGGAAGGTGAGCCTTTTTCTGCTTTTCGCTACCATGATCAGTTACCTCGACCGGCAGGCTTTCAGTTTTGCAGGGCCAGTTATTCAGGAAGAAATGGGGCTCGATAACGAGCAACTGGGAACGCTTTTATCTGCGTTCTTTTTAGCCGATGGGATTATGCACTTTTCATCGGCTGGTTTCTCGACAGATTCAATATTAAAAAAGTGTACGCCATTTTTGTTGGACTCTGGTCGCTGGCACAAATGCTAACTGCTTTTCCAAAGTCTTTTGTCGGTTTGTTTTCCGCCCGTTTTTCGCTTGGAATTTTCGAGGCTGCCGCACAACCAGGAGCTGCCCGCATCCTTTCGCGATTGTTCGACACCCATTGAACTTAGAACTCTGATTGAAAAGGTTGATCATCCTTTGGTGAAAATATGCATCGACCCTCTTAATTCAATTACTTTGCTACATGGAATAAACGAAACTTTCAGTCAACTAAAAGACCACATCGTTTCGGCGCATGTAAAAGATGTGAAAATGGAACGAAAAGGCTCAGGATTCCAAATTTACGGATGCCCTTTGGGTGAAGGTATTTCTTCAGTAACCAGTTATCTGGAAAATGTTTATGTGGCCAACCCTAAGAGTAATGTATTTATTGAGCAGTGGATGGATGCCTGCAATTCGCCGGAAGATACGCTTGTAGAAGAAAAAAAGTGGGTAACTGATGGGATATTATTCCTAAAAAATAGCATCAGCCACTTAACGAATACGACTGATAAACGCATTTAATATGAACTGGATAAACGCATTTAATATGAACTGGATAAACGCATTTAATATGAACTGGATAAACGCATTTAATATGAACTGGATAAAGGTTTTTAACGTGTTGGTTTTGTTGCTGATTGTCTTTAACAACCGAACAGTTGCACAAAAATTGGTTGTCGATGACCCATTAAGCTCAACGGCCATTGTTAAAGGGGAAATTCAAAAAATAAGCACAGGCGGGTTATTCACCGATAAAGGCTGGCAGGCAATAGGGCAGGGCGATTATTTAATGATTGAAGTATCCGATGAAGCTGGGTTTGAAGGGAGTTTGAATGTTGACATCCTAAACCTGAATGGTCAAATCATTGGGGATAAAGATGGATCTGGCAAAATTCATTTTCTGAGCATGTTCTCCAACTCCGTTGCCGATCATCATGCCGAGGATGGAGCAACTTCCAACGATGCCTTGTGGACATTGCGGACAGGTTTTGATGAGAATGGCAATCCTCGTTACGGGCAGAATTTTAAAATTCTTTGGGCCTCGAAAGGTGCAAAACGAACAGAGAACAACGATTATCATGAGGAAATTGTACAGATTTCCAAGGATTGGAAATGGGTCTCAATACCTTATACTTTCACGGTAAGATGGAGCCAAAAAGGAAAAAGTATAGAAGTTTTTATTGATGGTAATTTAGTTTTCAGAGGGCAATGGCTAAACCAGGTATCGCCGCTCCGGTATATCTATTTAGCTAAAAGCCCAGATTTTAATACTCTAGTAGGTTCCTGGTTTTCAAATTTGAAAGTTTATGCACATTAACTGTGTATTTTAAAATAGAATAACAATCAATATTAATAAAAAGTAAAGATGAACAAATTAGCAGTTATTTCAGCCTTTTGGGGAGGCGTAAAAAACCGGTACATGCAATATCAACCAAACCGGAGCATTATTGAAATTATAGAAGCCGCAGGAAAAATTGATTATCAAACACAATTCGGAAAAACACCGTTTGGGGTTGCCCAAATTGCCTCTAAGTACAATGTACCTGTTTTTGCTCTGACAGGAATAATAGGCGAGGGTAGCGAAGTGCTTTTACAAAAAGGGATTACCGCATATTTTGCACTGGCCGATAAGCCTATGAGCATGGAGGAATCGAAAGAAAATGCCGGATATTTACTGAAAAAAACGATTGAGCAGGTCATGCGAATCATCATTATTCAATCAACAAAAAGCTAAAAAATGAACAAATCGAATATTATACTGATTTTCACTTTTCTGTTTGTAAGTGCAATTTCGTTTGCACAGCAACCGGCATCGAAGTCGGATTTTAAAAATGAAAAAAACATTTCGGAGTTTTTAGCTGCTGTAGCCGAAGCCGGAATCAGCCATATCCTGATCATTGCCAGCGACTTTCCGGTTGAAAATACCGGTTTCTACCAGCATAAAGGATGGTTGGCCATTAATCCAGACAAAGAAAGTACAGCTTCCACCCAAACTAAATTTAAGTTTCAGGATGGTAAATACGACCTGATTTTCAGCGGTGTGGGCGAATACGATGGCGAATCTTCGTACCTACTATCAGTCAATGGTAAACAGGTAATGAACTTCAAAGTTCCGCTAAGTAAATTTTCGTTTGAAGAGGGAGTGAATTTTTGTTGTCTCGTCAATGATATTTCGCTCAAAACGGGCGATATATTAAAAGTTTCAGCAACGGTTGGTACCGATGGTGCGGAATTCAGCCGTGCCCGTTGGGGAGGAATCATTTTAGTTAAGGCCGGGAAAGGGAAACAACTGATGAATAAATTGAAAAATAATAGAACCACCGAAACCCTAAAAAAATAAGTTTAATGAATTTATCCAGATATTTAATAACAGTTTTCTTTTCAGCATTTATTGGAATTTCAGTTTATGGTGAAGGGACTTGGGACAAATTGCCCAAAGTTGAAATCTACCAGTTATGGGAGCTGGAGGTTAAAAACAATATAACCTACAATGATCCTTTTCGCGATGTAACTTTAAGCGTAAAACTAACGACACGCGATGGACGGGTTCTCATTCATTCAGGATTTTACGATGGAGGCCAAACATGGAAAATACGCTTCAGCCCCGATGAATATGGTGAATGGGCCTACGAATATTGGTTTACCGACGATGGAAAGATAACTTCAGGCGAATTTGGTTGCATTCCTTCCAATATGCCAGGTAGGGTGCAAAAAAATACCTTCAACCCATTCTGGCTGGGTCAGGGTAGACAGCCAAAAACCTTGTTTAAGAGTTTTCATGTCGGCGACCGTTTTTTTGCCACCAATTGGGACGATCCTAAAAATCCCAACGATGGCAATGCACGGACACTATTCCTCGATTGGGCTGTAAAAAATGGCTACAACATGCTTAGTATTGCCAGTTGTTTCACTAACCGCAACGAATCAGGACGTGGACAGGGATGGGATACTCCTAAAATGTGGCCTGTCGATCCGGCAGAATATCGCAAAGCCGAGGTTATTATGGATGAATTGAAAAATCGGGGAATCGCTATTTTCCCCTTTGCCGGTCTATTCGGCCAGTTTGGTGAATGGCCGGTTATCTGGGACGATCAGCAGTTTTATATCCGCTATTTCCTGGCACGCTTTGGTCATTACCCCAACCTTATTTTAAACATTGCCGGGCCTGAACCATTCTGGGCCGAAAAAGGGTTCAAAAACGCCATGCTGATGAACGACATCAAACGCATCGGTACTTTTATCGACAGTGTTGATGTTCACGGCCACATTTTGACTGTGCATAACGAAACCCGCGCCAGTCAGTTTGGTTGCCCTTTTATTGATGAACCCTGGTGCGATATGGCGACCATTCAGGGACCAAAAACAATCAATTCTGAGATCCTATTTTCAGGACTAAGTATGAATCACAGGCCAACTAAAGTTACTTATGCCAACGAAACGCTCTGGGCTGCGAATATTTTCCATCCTACTTATTCGAACGACCGGATCAGGAAAAACACTTTTACCATTTTGTTTTCAGGGAGTATCCTGAATTTTGCCGACAACAAGGGCCTTTCTTCAACCGGATTTTCAGGAACAATGGATTTGAAGGATGTAAATCAGGAGAAACATGATATTGTAAGCGCAGTTCACAACTGTTTTGCCACCATCCCATTTAATCAAATGACAACCCGGCAGGATTTGGTCAAACAAGGCTATTGCCTCGCAAACGAAGGCGAAGAATACTACATTTACCTGGATACATTGGGCAAGGTGGAAGTGTATCTCGATTATCCTTACCCGTTTCAATCAGAATGGATCAATGCAAAAAAACCTTCCGACATCAGAAAAGGTACAAGTGTATTGCCGCCTACCAATTTACAACACAGCACATTTGAGACACCTTCCGATGGCGACGACTGGATACTGCATATTTATGCAACACGTCCAACTGTGGTGGCAACAGGTAATTTTCCCGATTTGGCTGTCGATCAGCAAGGCAATATTCATTTGGTTTACAATCGTTCGGGATTAAAATACAAGAAATACAACAGGACCAAAAACGAATGGTCAAAAGAGATCGACATTGGATGCCAATGTATCAATGCTATTCGCTCCGATCCGGATGTGGTGGTCGATTCAAATGGAAATCCACATGTTTATTGCGGGAATGAATATGCCGGGTTCGATGGTAAAAACTGGATTAAGCTTAAACCCAAAGGTTCGCGCGATTCGGAACTGGCCATTAACAACAACGATCAACTGTTTCTGGCAAGCAGGGGAGGAAACCACAACGGGCACATCGGCATGGAAACCCGATCGGGGAAAGCCAACTGGTCGGTTCTGCCCGATCCCGATGAAAATGGGAAAAGCATCAACAACCATGTGTATAACGATATTTTCGTTGATGCTAACAACATCCTGCACCTTGTTCAGCGCCACGGGCCAGTAAAAGAGGTAACCTATCGACGTTCGGCTGACGGAGGACTTACCTGGCCAATTGAAGAAGCAGTGAGCGACGACCGTTCAGAATCGCCTCATATTGTGGTAAGTCGGGCAGGCAAAATATTCGTCTCAACAGGCAAAGGATACGTGTTTGAACGCACCGGAAACGGCAATTGGAAAGAGCTTGGACGAAAAGTTGGGGCTCAGGCACGTGAGCAACCGGAATTTGGAATTGACAGGGAAGACAACCTTTATCTCACATCGTTTGGCGGGCTGTACAATACCTGTTACAAAGGAGCCTGGATGGGTGAGAAAAAGATACTCCCCGTTACCAAGCATCAGGAGATTGGGTTTGTCGAAACTGCCGGTTACCGTGACTTTGCTTATATCGTATGGGAAGAAGGCAGTGGTCATGCTGATGAAGGATTGAGCGAAAATGCTTCTATTGTAGTCGGAATACTTTTTCCCGATGGAAGAATTGTAGGGTTAAGTGAGTAGAGCCAGAGCAACTAACTCAAGAGATTATTAATCTGTTAAATAGAGACATGACAAATAGAAATAACATGAGATTAATCAATTGTTGAAATCTCGGACATTAGTGCTAAAGTTATTTTCAGAAATTTTATTAATGGTGAATCAAAAGTCAAAATTAAATAGAACATTCAAAGTGGTATGTATCTTTTGAAAGTAAACCTAGGTAATAATAATTACATCCAAAAAATTGTGGTTAAGTAATTTAATTGCAGTTTTCATAGATTATTGCGGTTTTTTGCCTGATTTTGCAACTTATCCTTCAAAATAAATTAAGCTATAGTATTAATTATTAATGAATTTATTGAAAATTGAAGTTTTATGATTAAAAAGTATTTTATAGGTGCAGTATCAACGATTTTATTTTCGTTGTCGGCAATAGGACAGGAAAAGGATTCATCCACTGTACATCCAAAAACAGACAGTCCTCAATTAGGACTATTAAGTAAAGTGAAAATGTCAGGTTTTATTCAAACTCAATTTCAAACGATTGAAACTCCGGGAGCAGAGTGTATTTCGGGCGGCAATTTTCCAGTAAATACAAGCAACCGTTTTATGATACGTCGAGCAAGGTTGAAGGCCGAATATAGCTCAGGAATTGCTCAATATGTTTTTCAAATTGGCGGTACTGAAGAGGGAATATCCGTAGGCGAAATTTATGTTGAAATAATGGAGCCATGGTTTAAATCGGTTAGTTTTACTGCTGGTATTTTTAATAGACCCTTTAGCTTTGAAGTGCCATATTCCTCTTCAAAAATTGAATATACTGAACGGTCGCGAATATTTAAAAAGATACTTCCAGATGAGAAGGATTTTGGGGCAATGATTACAATTAGCCCTGAGGGCAATTCATTTTTGAATATGTTTGCTCTTGACGCTGGGGTATTTAATGGCACAGGTCCTAATCATAGAGATTTTGACAATCGGAAAGATTTCACGTCGCATCTTACATTTACTAAAAGCTTCTTTCACGATAAGTTAAGCACAAAATTTGGTGTTTCATATAACCAAGGCGGATACGATAATCAACGGAAAACTCACTATGAATGGAATAGTGGTTTTCAACAAACCGCCAACGATACATTAGCTTTAGCTAAAAGGTTGTTCAAAGGCATTGATGCTCAATTTGCAGCTAAATGGATATTAGGTAAAACTCAATTTCGTGGCGAATATGTTTTTGGTACACAAGCTGGAACAGAAAAAAGTAGTAAAACACCTGATATTGCCCCAATAGATGATAATGGGTTACCAGCACCATCCTTTAGCAGACAATTTTCAGGAGGTTACTTTCTTTTCCTGCATGATATTGCTAAAACCAACATCCAATTAGAAGCAAAATATGATTGGTATGATCCAAATTCACAAGTTGAGGGAAAAGAAATTGGTGTATTACCAAAAACGGGTAAAGTTGATATTACATACCATACATTTGGTTTTGGGCTTAATTATTCATTATCTAATAATATTAGATTGCTAGCTTACTATGAAATAATTAAAAATGAAGTGACTAATTTTTATGGTTATGAAAAAGATTTAAGTGACAATGTTTTTACACTTAGACTACAATGTAAATTTTAATAACTTAAAAAAATAATGCCAAGCATTAAATAAATGTATATTTGATTGCCAGTAAAGTGTTCATTCGAGCGGCACGAGCCATATAAATATACTAAAATCAATCAAAATACTAAAAATCAATCAAAATGAAATCAAAAAAATCAATTTCTATTATTGTTGCATTGGGATTAAGCATATTCAATCCGTTATTTTCTCAAGAAGTTTTTTTCGCCGACTATGACGCAGCAACAATAGGCGGAACAGGAAATGTAGCGGTGACAGATCATTCAGGCACATTAACTATCAACCAAAATCAATTTTATCCAGGCAAATGTATCTTAACTGAAACGCCATTAGCCGTAACCGGTAGACCGGGTAATGGCGTAATCCGATTCGAATGTAAGCAAAGCGATGGAAATTATGCTAGTACCAAGGGCAATAGAGCTGAATTAAAATACAAAAGCCAAACATGCAATTCTAGTAATAACGAACCAACTGAAATTTGGTACGCATGGAGTTTATATATTCCCAACCCTGGCACCGGTGTTGAAAAATGGGTAGGAAATGACAATGCCTATGGTAACCCAAAAGATGCTGGAGATGGCGGAGGAAGAGAAATTTATATGCAAGTTCATGCCCCCGATGGCATTAACCTTGATGGAAATACAGAAAATCCTCCTTTGGCTTTTTATCGTAAGCCCAATTCAAACAATCCAAATGTAGGTATGTTTACTTTAACCTGGCGTTGGAATATTAATGCAGCTAATGAGAGTAAAGGTGTGCCTATATCAATAGAACTTGGCGAATGGTCGGATTATGTTATGAGAGTAGTATGGTCAAATAGCACGTTGAACAATGGTGCTATTGAACTTTGGAAAAACGGAGTCAAAATAGTTACTGACACTACAACAAGAGTTGGATATAGAAACATGGTTACTTCATATCTCAAACAAGGAATTTATGCTTTCGACTGGAATTCGAATATTGCAACAGATGCTTATACCGCAGTTGCATATTACGATGAAATGAAAATATATGAAGGTCATACTACCTACGAATTCATGAAACCAAGACGTACAAACAATTCTAGTGATAATCAAGCACCAACTGTACCAACAACATTAACATCCAGCAATATTGGGAGTACTGGTTTTACTTTAAATTGGAATGCATCGTCAGATAATGTTGGTGTTATTGGATATGATATTTATTTAAATGGTGTTCTAAAATCATCATCAGCAACCACATCTGTAGCCATAACCGGATTAACATCTAGTTCTACATTCATAGCAACAGTAAAAGCTAAAGATGCGGCAGGGAATATTTCGAATGAAAGTAGTCCATTAACAGTTGCTACAGTATTCGGTTGTGGTGTTCCTGTACCATGGACATCATTCCAAATTGCCCCTCAAACCAGCACTTTTACTGCCGAATTCGATGCTACTCCTGCCAGTGACAACATGGATGGTCTTGTTGGCTTTTCAACAAGCACACCTTCTGGTTCTCTCTATTCTTTAATTGCTTGTGCCACACAGTTTAAAACTAATATTTTCGCTCGTAATGCTAGTGCGTATGTAGCCGAAAATGTACTTGCTTATACTGCCGGTAATAAGTATCATGTTAAAATGGTAATTAATGTGGCTACACGAAAATATGATGTTTTTGTGACCCCTCAAGGTGGTACAGAAGTGATAATTGGAACAAATTACTCTTTCAGAACTGAACAGGCAAGTGTTACATCATTAAATTATTTTTCAATTATTACCCAAGATTGCAATTTAAAACTCGAAAACTTAGTTGTAGCAGGTACAGCTATTAGCACCGGACTTTCAAATAACAACATTACGGATATTGACAAGAACTTTCGGTTATATCCTAATCCTTTAACGCAAAATGGTGATTTAACCATTGACTTTGGTGAAAAATTGGAAAAGGCAAACCTTGAAATTTTCGACATCAACGGCAAAATGGTCTACAGCCGTTCAATCGAAAATGCTTCAAAAATGAACTTAATGACTAATGGTGTTCTTAATAAAGGATTCTATCTTGTTAAGGTTAGCGATAGTCAAAACAGTATTAACCAAAAGTTAATAGTGAAATAATTTGCATTGAAACATATGTAGATGATGGTGGTCGAATTGTCCACTCTTTTTGGTATAAAGGATTATTTACGACTTGATTTTTATTGAAAGTTTTCATTAATGCATAAGCCTTTTTTTTTGAAGATTCCATTGAATTTCAAACATAAGTTGGAATTATCAATATATTAGTAGCTCAAAACAATTAGCTTTCGTAAAATCCTAAATTGCTGGCAATTAAAAACACAAAAGATACAGCATTGTATCAGATGTAAATAGATTATTCTCTTCAAGCTGATTTATTCTTGTGTTTATAAACCAAATGGACAAAAAAAACATACCGATAGATAACTATTTGTTAATACAACTACGTGTTGGCAACGAAAAAGCTTTTTCTGTTGTTTTCGAAACCTATCATCGATATTTGTACGTTTTGGCATGTCGTTATTTAATGTCGAACAGTTATGCCGAAGATGCTGTTCAATACACTTTTATGCGACTCTGGGAGGGGCGAGAAACATTTGATTACGATTTGGGAATAAAAAATCTTCTATTTACTATTTTAAAAAATCACATTCTTAATGAACTGAGACATAATAATTTAGCGATTCAGAAAAATTTCGAAATGGCTCAGTTGACTAAGGAGACTGAAGTGAGTTTTCTACACGACTTGGAAGATACCGATTTCAGGACTCACCTTTATAAATTAATAGAAAAGCTACCTTTACAAAAAAGGGAAGTTTGTATGTTGAAAATTCAAAAAGGAATGACTAATCAGGAAGTAGCTGCTGCTATGAAAATTACCGTGGCAACAGTAAAATCACATTATACACAGGTGATCAAATTATTGCGATCGCAAATGGATAAAATCGTGATGATTTTATTGGCAACGAAGGATTTTATATAAAATTGTTTGTTTACAACTCATACTTTTCATCTAATTGATTGTTTAATCAGTTATAAAATAGTATTTAAACCTAAAAGCATGGATTCTAAAATTATAGATAAAGTTCTCTTAAAAAAAGCATCGGTCGAAGAAGCTCGACAAGTAGTAAAGTGGTTTTCAACCAAAGAAGGTCAGGAATATTTTTCGCAACATTTTGATAAAGCATCATGTCTGATGAACGAGGAAATCATTGCCGAATGGTTAGATCATGAAATCCCTTCCAATAAAATGCAGAAACGCTTTCTCGTTCAATTAAAAATGAGGGTTAGAACATTTCGTTTCAAATTTGCAGCGGCTGTCGTGATTCCTTTTTTATTCCTTTTAGGATCATTCACCTATGTTTCAGTTCGTACCGGTGCTTTCGAAAGTAATGACATGGCGGTAGTAGTTGTTCCCTATGGCGAGCAAATGAATGTCATTTTACAAGATGGAACAATGGTGCAATTGAATTCAGGTTCGCGATTGGAGTACCCAAAATCGTTTGGAATATTTGAAAGGAAAGTAAAACTTAGCGGCGAGGGCTATTTTTCAGTTGCGAAGGAAAGCTTACGCCCATTTGAAGTTGATTTGAACGAAATAAAAGTGAGAGTAACGGGAACGCATTTTAATGTATGGGCTTATTCGGAGGATAAAAAAATAAGGGTTTCGTTGGAAGAGGGAAGTGTGAACATTACCGACAAAGTAAATAACTTTTATTCTTTGAAAGTTGGACAAAGTGCTGAATATGATAAGGAATCAGGCGTATGTAAAATAAGCAAAGTTATCGATATGAATTTATACACTGCCTGGCGAACAAAAAGCTTGAATTTTTATCGTGCTCCTCTTAAAGAAATTATAAAAACCTTGGAAAGACAATATGAGGTAAAATTCGATGTAAAAGACAGCAGTTTGTTAAAATATAGATTTAGTATTTCAACCAGCAAAATCAATATTGACGAAATTGTAAATGATTTGGAAAAAGTATCAAAAATTAAATTTGCAAGGAAGAATGAGAATAGTTTCACTATTTCGACATTAAATTAGTCTAATTTGAATATATATTTAGACCTGTTGACTATACAAAAAGAAAATTTGTATTTCAACAGGTTTATTTTTTTTTATATACACTCATACCTTTTTTCAAATTAGGTGTTTACTGAATACAAATAAAAAAAAACTAACTTTAAAAATTACAAGTGCATGAAAAAAAGAAAACCATTGGCAAAAGTCATTTTGCTATCCTTGTTTCTGGCCGTTTTTGCAATTAATGCGACAGCACAGAAAGTAACTCTTTCGTTTCAAAACGAGACCTTCGAGAAAGTGTTAAACTCCATTAAACAACAAACTGGATTATCGCCTGTATACAGCGAACAGATTGTTGACTTAAACCGAAAGGTAAGTATCAATGTAAACTCTGTGGAGGTTGATGAAGCATTGACACTATTGTTGAAAGACACGAATATCGAGTATGAAATCAAGAACAACAAATTGTACTTGATTGAGAAAAAGCAAACAAAAGAAACCGAAAAATCCGGAAGTCCAAAAAAAATCACAGGACTTATAACCGATGCTAATGGTGAACCTATCATTGGAGCAAGTATTTTGGTAAAGGGTCAAAATGCAGGAGCAATAACCGATAATGATGGTAAATTTAGCTTGGAGGTAAAAATCAAAGATTTATTAAAAATTTCCTATATTGGTTATATATCAGAAGAAGTAATCGTTGACAATCGTATCAATTATAAAGTGAAACTCGATGAGGACACCAAAACACTAGACGAAATTGTAGTAGTGGGTTATGGTTCAATGAAAAGAAGTGATTTAACAGGTTCGGTTTCATCAGTTAATGCACAACAACTAAGTTCTTTTCCAACGGCTGGAGCAGTAGAAGCTTTACAAGGTCGTGCATCAGGAGTACAAATAACGTCTAACAATGGAGAACCTGGCGGATCGATGACAGTGAAAATCAGGGGTGGTTCCTCAATTAACGCTAGCAGTACACCATTGTATGTAGTGGATGGATTTCCAGGTGCTTTTTTACCTCAACCAGAGGATATTGAATCGATGGAAATATTAAAGGATGCTTCATCTACAGCTATTTATGGTTCAAGAGGTGCCAATGGGGTAATTATGATTACTACAAAAAAAGGTAGCAAAGGAAATAAAAGAATTGAATATAATGCATCATACTCAGAGCAATCAATAACGAAACGTATAGATTTAATGAACGCTCAAGAATTTCTTGATTTCAATAAAACTTTTTATCCAACCTATGTAAGTGATGGATTTGATACCGATTGGCAAGATGTTATTTTCCAAAAAGGAAACGTACAAACACATCAAATATCACTTTCAGGAGGCTCTGATAATGCAAATTATTATGTTTCAGGCTCATACTACAATCAAGATGGTTTAATAATCGGCTCGGGTTATGAAAAAATGTCGATTACAAGTAATGTAAATTTAAAAGTTAACGAGAAATTTAATGTTGGAGTTAATCTGTTTGCACAAAGAACAGGTCAAGACGGAGTACTTACCCAAGAATCTTCTGGTGGTGCCGCACAGGCCGGTGTTATTGGATCTGCATTAAGGTTTATGCCCGATCAGGGAATCTACAAGCCTGACGGAGTTACCTATTCACTCGCAAAATTGGGTGACCCTATTGATAATCCATATACTGTTCTACATGAAAACACCAGAAATGTTATCAGCGATCGTTTTCAGACAAATCTTTCGGGAGAATATTTTATTCTAAAAAATCTTAGTTTCAAATCTACTTTTGGAATTACTACCAAAAACGATAGAACTGGTACTTATGCATCTTCGCTTACAAGTCTTGCTGCGGGGAAAGGAAATGCCAGTATGAGTGCTTCGAAAAATACGTCGATTGTTTCAGAAGATTATTTTAATTTCAATCAGACATTTGCCGAAAACCATAAAATTAATGTAATGGCTGGTTATTCGTATGCTAATGATTGGGATGAAAATTGGGGAGCTACTTCGAATGCTTTTATTACAGATGCTTTCACATATTGGAATATGGGTGCTGGTACTGTAACTCCATCAATAGCAACCTCAAAGCTAATCAGTGAACAATTGACGTCATTCTATGGTAGATTAAATTATTCGTTCAGCAATAGATATTTATTGACTGTTACGTCACGATACGATGGGTCTTCAAAATTCAGTAAAAACCACAAATGGGCTTTTTTCCCATCGGGTTCGTTTGCCTGGAACATGCACAATGAAAACTTTATGCAAAACCAGAAACTTATCAGTCAGTGGAAATGGCGAGCTTCTTATGGTGTTGTTGGTAATCAGGCCATTAACTCATATCAAACGCTTGCCAGATTAACTCCAGTTCTATCCATTGTGAATGGTGTTCCGGTAACTGCTGTTCTACCAAGCGCAGTTGCAAATGACAATCTAAAATGGGAAAGTACAGCCTCGGCTAATATTGGTATCGATATAGGTTTTTTGAAGAATAGAATTAGTCTAACCGTAGATGCATACCGAAATGTAACTAAAGATTTGCTTTTTTCAGTAAACTTACCACCTTATTCTGGTATCTTTAACCAAATTCAAAATGTTGGAAAATTAGAAAATAAAGGTTTAGAATTCAGCGTAAATAGCAAGAACATTACAGGAAAATTTGAGTGGAATACCGATTTCAATATTTCCTTTAACAAAAATAAAATTCTTGAACTCCCCAATCATAAAGATATTCTGTACGGAAATAACCCTGGTCATTGGCCAGGATTTGCCAATGCTCGTATCATGAGAGAAGGTGAGCCTTTGGGAAGCTTTTATGGTTATACTTACGATGGTGTTTATCAGACTGGTGACACTTTTATTCCCGGTGCAGGTTTTGAACAAATGGTCGGAGGTGAAAAGTATAAGGATGTTGACGGTATGGGCACAGATGGCAAACTTACTGGCCAACCTGATAATATACTAAACACAAATGATCAAAAAATTATTGGGAATCCAAATCCTGATTTCTTTTTTGGATTTAACAATGAGTTCAAATACAAAGGTTTTGACCTTACCATCTTTATAAATGGTTCACAAGGCAATGATATTTACAGTTATCAACTACAGGAATTGGAAAACTTAGGTTCTTATGGTTATAATGCTACCAGAGAAGTATTAAAGAGCTGGTCACCAACCAATACCAATACAAATGTTCCAATAAAAAACCTCTCGCGTTCATTAAAACCTTCTTCGAGATGGGTAATGGATGGTAGTTATATCAGAATAAAAAATATAATGTTTGGATATAATTTGCCAAAGAACATCATTCAAAAACTCCAAATTCAGAAATTAAGAGTGTATGTGAGTGCCCAAAATCTATTTACAATAACCGATTATAGGGGTTTCGATCCTGAAGTAAATTACAGAACATCAAATACAAACCAAGGAACCGACTATGCCAGTTATCCAATGGCTAAATCAATTACAGTAGGTTTGAACGTAGCTTTCTAACAATTCAAAATAAATAATACATATATGAAAATATTAAAATATTTAGTGCTTTCAATAGTACTTTTCACTGGAATTTATAGTTGTACCGACTTGGTCGAAAAACCAGTTGGTCTATTAGCTCCCGAAGGTTTTTTCAAAACAAAAAGGGATGTACAGGCTGCAGTTCTTGCTTTTAATGGAACGTTGGCACACGAAAATTTATATGGTCGTCAATTTGTTTCTGCTCTACTTTTCAGAGATGACATGTGCGACCTTGCCGTTCCAAATGCCGATCGTGGATTTGTCAATAATTTTGATGGATTAAATTCGAATAACTCGATGATGAGATCGATTTGGAATCAGTTTTATGTAGCAATAGCTGCCGCAAATACTGCCGAAGCCGGAGCAATATCACTGAATTTAAGCGAGGAGGACATCAATCCACTCATAGCCGAATGTAAATTCAATAGGGCTTTTAGTTATTATCAATTAGTGCGATGTTTTGGCGACTTACCTTATATCGATAAACCAGTTTCGGATCCTGCAAGTGTTGCAACCATTTTTAAAACACCTGAAAGCAAAGTTTACGAAAACATCATTACTGATCTAAAGTTTGCTAAACAATGGTTACCAAACTTACAACCTTCTGATTGCAGATCACGTCCTACAAAAGGTACTGCTGCATCGTATTTAGCATCAGTATATCTTACACTTAAAGATTTTCAAAATTCATATACAGAAGCAAAATATGTAATTGATAATAAAAGCACATTCAACTATATGCTTGAAGCCGATTATCAAAATCTTTTCAAGGCAATAAAGACTGTAAATACAATAAAAGAAACAATCTATTCAATAGATTTTCTTGCGAATGTCATTGGCGTTTCTGGAGTCAATGGTGGAGGTGCTTACAACGATGATATAATGGCATCAATGACAATGCCTAAAGATTACAATGCCGGTTTTGGTTCATTAGTACCAAAGCTTGCTGTTTATAATTCGTTTAATGCAAATGATTACAGAAAAGTGGTAAGTTTTGACTCACTACTTGCCGGAAAACATTATACAACATGGGCTGAAAAAAGGCCACATATAGCCAAATTCTCCAGATTTCCAGGTGATGCCTTCATTACGCAAGCGAATCGTTATTCCGATAACAATTATCAGGATATGCGCTATGCCGAAGTATTGTTAATTGCTGCAGAAGCTTTGTGTGAAGTGAAAAATGGACCGAATACCGAAGCCGAAGATTATGTGAATCAAGTAAGAATCAGAGCGCGTAATGCGGCGGGAACTATCAGAACTTATCCTGCTTCGGTAACTACAGGATTATCAAAAGCAACATTCATCGACTTAATAATGGAAGAACGAAGAGTTGAATTTGGTTTTGAATGGAAACGTTGGTTTGATATTAAACGGCGTGATTTAGGTGATATCGTGTTTAAGGGGGCAAATTCAACTGAGCCTCGTGCAACATTTGACAAAACTCGAGATTATTTATTCCCAATTCCACAAACTAATATTGATGTGAATCCAAATATCACACAAAACAATGGATACTAATAAATAGTAAAAGAAAGCATTAGATTTAGTTAACAGTAGAATGAGGATGTCTCAAAATGAATTAAATCTTTCAATCTGAAACTCGTCGATCTAAAAACTCCCAAAACAGCTGTATAATTCACATGAACAGATTCTGTTTTGGGAGTTGATTTATACGTTAATTACAAATTATAAGTCATTTTTTAATTTTTGTCAAGTACTTAGATGAATTTATAAAAATCAAAATAGTTATAATTCATAAATCAAAAAGCAAGTCGCATTACTTGGATGCGGACTTGATGTAAGCAAAAATGTAGTAGTAGATACCATCAACGGTGAAGGAATAAAAAAGTTAATATGCGAGTATTCTTCCGTGAAGAGTACTTTGAAAAAATTGAGAAATAAGTTATTGGAGAAACAGGACGACCATGGAGCCATGGAAAGTAAATCTAAAATAAAAGAAAGGAGGTAAATATGAATTGACCAACTTTTACTCATATACCAGACTAATTCCGGTGCATTAAATTCAAATTAAATATTTTAGTATAACTATTAAAAAGAATATAAATGAAAAAAAATAAAAAATTACAATCATTCATTTTCGCAATTGTAATGCTAACCAGCTTTCCTGGCAACTCTCAGGCACAGGTAGAAATTCCAAAAACAAACTGGACAGCTTCTACCTTCCGTTATGACGCACTTTATCCACCGGTGGGAGCAATTGATTTTGGTGCAAACGCTTCAACAACATATTGGGCATTACGTGGTTCATCAAAAACAAACCGCTGGTTTAAAATTGATTTGGGTGCTTCATATCCAGTTGCAAAGATCACAATTACTTATAATTTGGGTGGTCCAAATTTCCCTCAAGGTGTTGATATTTACGTTACTGATGAAGCATTCCCTTTCAATCCAGCAACTTCTGGATCAAGTGTGGGTAATGATATGTCAGGCGATTTATTTGATCCTACAGGCAAAACTTTTGCTGCCACTATCACTGGTAATACAAATCCAATCATCGACTTAACCTTTCCAGCTGCAGTAGGAAAATATATATGGATTGTGAGTAATACTGACAAGGGCGATTGGTGGATAATAAATGACATTAAAGTTTATAAGGAAGGAATATCCGGATTTGTAACGCCTAACAAGCAGTCATCTGAAATTAAATTATTTCCTAATCCTGTATCGGCTAATGGACGTTTAACAGTTGCTCTGGATAGCGATTCTGGAGAATTATTTATAAACGATATGCTCGGACACCTTGTATTAAAATCCAATGGTCTTCATCAAGGGCATAACATAATTGATATTAACTTAAAAAGTGGTTTATACATTGTCAGTTTGAATGGACTTCAATCCAAATTAACTGTAAAATGAGGTTTATAGCCCAAATAGGTTATTAAAATAATGTAGATGTTATCAAAAGGTCAAAATGGTGGTAATACTCCTGAATTGGCGTTAGGAAAATAAAAGCTTATAAATCAATAAAGATTTACAAGAAAATAACTGGGAATGGTGGGTGTATACTCACCATTTTCTATTATTAGTGGTCTAAAATGAATAAAAACGAATGAAATAAGTAATAATGACACTTCATGTTTCAGATTTGGCGTTAGCCATACTTGTTCTTCACGTAAATATGCATGTTCCGGTGATACTGACCCCTCAATTATTATTTTTCAAACATTCATATTTATACCAATTTTCATTTCTGAAAGCGCCAATCGAAGCCAATCAGAACCGAATAATGTCACTGCTGCTTCAAACTGGATATATCTATAAATAAGGATGTATATTTACCGAAAATCAAAGAATAATAAACCTAATAGTAATTTGAAATGGAAATAGTAAATATTGAAGCCCGCACATTCGAAGCTATGATGACCCGATTTGAGGCATTGGTAAAAAAGGTGGATTCTCTCAATAGCGAACAAGACAAAGGGTTGAAAAAATGGTTGGATAATCAGGATGTATGTCTGATTTTAAATATTTCAAAAAGGACTCTTCAAACATACCGGGACAATGGCACATTGCCTTACAGTCAAGTTAACCACAAAATGTATTACAAACCGAGTGAAATAGAACAGGTGTTGAGTAAATCAGTGACAAAATAAAAGTTCAGCACTAAAATCAACGAATATGAACAACGAAATATTAACGAGAGACAACCAGTGGATTAAGAATTTCTTCAATTCATCGAAACGGATGCTTGATAACATCGACCTATTTGTAGAGAATAACAAGCCACACTTGAACGGAGAACTTTTTCTGACCGACAAAGAAGTTTCTGAAAAACTAAAAATCAGTCGCCGGACTTTGCAAGACTAAAGAACTCATGGTAAAATTGCCTATATTCAACTGGGTGGAAAAATACTCTATAAGGAATCTGACATCGAAAAAATGCTGGAAAGTGGATATCAAAAATCGGTCGTGTAACCTTCAACAGAAAGTTGGTGATTATAGGGTAATATTTAAAGTAATGTAATGGCAGAGGTTTTTAAACTTCTGCCATTATTTCATCTGGTTTTCATTTGCAAGAGTCTTCTTATTCCTGCTCTATCCTTTTTTCCTTATTCCGTTTGCTTATTCCGTTTGAAATTCTGATTAAGTTTGATGCCAACGGGCATGGTTTTATCCTCAAAGACAGCATATTTATCGATAATCCTTTCTGAAAGCAATTTCATATCTTCATTTACCTTCTTGTTGGTAATTTTGGCATAGATTTGTGTTGTGGCTATTGACCGATGTACCATCATTCAGCTCACAGTCTCAATCGGGACGCCCTGCGACAAGGTGATATGCGTGCCGAAATTATGCCTTGCCATGTGAAAGGTTATATGCTCGATACCCCACAAAACAGCTATTTTCTCTAAATTCTTGCAGACACATTTAAGTGATATCATGTTAAATACTTTATCGCTCTTACGCTCGTCTAGATATTTATCAAGAATTTGTTTAGGTATATCCAACAAACGTATATTACATTCACTTTTCGTTTTCTGCGGTTTAATGCTAATCCACAAACTACCGTCCATCTGCGTTGACAGGTGTCTCTGCGAAAGATTACACATATCAGAATATGCCAAACCGGTGAAGCAACTGAAAACAAACATATCTGCGGATGAAAATAAATAGTAAGAATTGAAAAAGCAAGGTCATCTCACCTCCTTGCACTTTTCAAAAATCTCTTCGTAAATATCTTTTGCACGTTGCTTGTTTAATCCTATATTTTGAGCCACTGCCATAATATCCTTTTGAGTCGGAGATCCTTGCCCATTCACAGTGGTAGTATGAAATCCATTAAATCCATTGCTTGGCAACAAATCATAAGCAGGCGATAAATGCCACTCTCCTTTGATGAGAATAAAGGAAAAATTCTTGGCATGATCGTCTTTGTTTTTTATCAGCACATTAAAAACCATTATTTTGAAAAGCTTGTACACTTCTTCCATATTGCGAGTCAATCTCAAACAAGCCGTCATTAGTATTGAGTAATCAAGGCTTGGAATTCGATAATCAGCATTCAACAATCCTGCTGCACTAATAACATGTTGTTTACTGTTATTCTGACGGTCAAAACGTCTCACGCCAAAATACTTGCCTTCAAAAAGTTTTGTTTCGGGCATATCAATTCCACAAGCTTTAGCAAGCAGAGAATATTTATATTCAACCTCACCCACGTTATCAGGATCAGTTGAAGCTATAAACTTAATGAGCCAATCGCCATCCTCTATTTTTACAAATACTTTTGGTCGTGCACCTCCCGACGACCCTCCATATCTGTACAGCAGTTCAAGCGAGCCGCCTGTATAATCGGATTGCAACAATTTTTCTGCTTCTTTTGCCAGCATATCAAGATGAATTACTTCATCAGGCAAAATAATATTGTTTTCAGGATAATACTCTAGTCCACCACGTCCTGTTTTTCCAATCAGACTAAGCCGTTCCAATGTATTTAAACTATGTGGATTAAATCCTTGTTCTGTCAAGTATCTATCTAACAATAAACTTCCCCAACCGTCGGGTAAACTGTCATTGAAAACACCAAAATTTCCGGCAAAAGGATCGCGTTTGGAAACAAAAACACCTGCCTGCAGGGGTAAATAAAACGGCGAAATTGAAACGCCTGTTCGAAGATAATCAACATCGTACTCAAAAGCACAAAGATTATCAGGAGTAAGTGCTATTCTGCCGACTTTTACATCCGATAGTTTTATTTCAATGAGTTGAATATTAGGAATCGTTTTTATTGACATAGACTGAAGGTATTAAGCAAATTATAGTTTGAAGCAATCATTACTTATTATTCCGTTTTCCTGCCTCTTTTTTTAGTCATGCTCTGTTTTGCATTTAGCAATTGGTCGATACTTTGATATTTCTTTTTGGTAAATAGTGTATCAAATTCATCGGTAGCATCCAAAGCAATAGCAATCAAAATAAGACTTTTGAGCGATATTTCACCGGTAGTTTCAAAACGGCGAAGACTGCCGAAACTAATACCGGCACGTGTAGCCAGTGCTTTTTGCGTTAGGTTAAGTTCCAGTCTATTTTGCCTTACTTTTTGGGCAATAGCATGGATTATTGCACTTGAATTAAGATTGTCCAGCCTTATGTTAGTAGCTAATATATTATTCATTATAGTATATATTATTGATTAAAAACTAATATATTATCATTTATACGCAAAGATAGTGAATATTTTTGTATATTCAACTGTTAGAACACTATTTTAAAGCCAGTACCTGTGCTTGCGGTAGATTCATTCTCTTCTCTCATGACGTTTCAGGGACTTCGTTTATTTCGCTTTGCTTATTAATTACGATTCCATGCACTTTATTCGTTAAATTCATTTCACTAACCTCAGCACCTCGCAGCATAAGTGACTCGTCACTCCATGGTACAAAATCAACCCACAATCATTCCATTCCGCTACACGGCTGCTATAATCCACTCATAGTTGCAATACGTTACAGTTCCTGCAAAGCGTTGCACCATTCCACACACACACACAAAAAAAAAAAGCAGCCAATTTACTCCATTTCATTTTCCAACGCTTTGTGCCATTACGCATCCTCGTTACCTATGCTTTAAACCCACGCTTACCAATGGTAGGTTTTTTTCTGAAAGTTTTAACTTGCTATTCAATTATTCAAGATTTATTTTTTTCATTTTTTCAAAAGAGCTTTCAAGCATTATTTCAAGCAAATATCGGAAGAAAAATAATCCCTTTTTCAATGTGTCTCTGTTTGTATTATTTTGACTTATTTTGTCTTACACCCTGCTATGGTGGAACTTAAAAAGGAAAACTGATTTTGTCCAGTCATGAAAGATAGCAGTTTAAAAAAACAAAAACATTCGATGAAAGTAACTGTGTTTGCAAGAAGCAAACGGCAAGTTGTATTCTAAGCTGCTTGAAATTCTTTCAGTTGCTTAGAATGGACTTGCCCTTTCAGGGGTAAAGCACCTCCGAAGTCGTGCGCTTTTAGAAGAATAATTTATGGAGCATTTAGCTCAATAGTAAATTCACATTAAATGAAAAAAGAAGATAACAAATCAACTCAAAGACATAAAGCCGGGAGGACACCAAAGAGTGATCCTGCTATTTTTCGCTACTCAATAAGCTTTAATGAGCAGCAACTCGTGGCATTTCTTACAAGGTTTGATGAGACAGGAATGAAAGTAAAAGCGCATTTTATTACGGCTTGCATCTTTAATAAACTCAGCCCTCAATATATTTAGTATGGACAGTAATGGTGTCGATTCCGAAGAAGAAGCTTTTATTCGCAGAATGAGAAAAAAGAAAAAACGTAAGAAGCGTTTGTAATGACTATTTGATTAATACATAACGTGCTAGATAAATGCACAAAACAATTCTTTTTTAGAAAAATAAATTTACACTTAAAAACATAAGAATATGCAACAGGAAGATGATTTTAAGAGGCTTAGCTAAAGTGATGGAATTTATGCGAGCCATTAGTATTCTATTCGTACTGATAAAAATCTATTGGTACTGTTATGTAGCTTTTCAAGATTGGAATCTAACCAACAGTACGCTGAATAGGATTCTACTGAATTTTCAGCGAACAAGTGGTTTATTTTCTGCTATGTTATTGACAAAGTTATTTGCACTCATTTTTCTTGTCTTGTTTGGGCACCAAAGGCGTTAAGGAAGAGAAAATTTCGAAGAGCAAAATCAGCCTTCTTTTGATTATTGGTGCTCAATTGTTTTTTCTGAATTGGTGGATACTTTCTTTGCCTTTACCAATAACTGCAAATGTGACTCTTTATATATCAATCTTGTCATTAGTACCTAAACTCTCAAATTAATGTATTTTTTGGTACAATATAAATTATTTTGACGTATTTTAAAAGTTGCAATTAATAGATAATCAATTTAATATGAAAATATTAATATAAAATCATTTTAAATTACTTTTTTGGCTCTTGGTTCTTGGTTCTTTTGTCTAACCTCTTGGTTTTGCCTTGTTCAGGTTTGGGGTCATTACCCTTTAAACAATACTCTAAAAGCCTCTTCTACTTTTTTCACTCTTACCAATTCAATATTCAATTTGGTCAGATTGATGCTTTTCAGATTGATGTCTGGAATAATCATCTTTTTGAAACCCAGTTTTTCTGCTTCAAGAATACGTTGTTCAATGCGGTTAATGGGACGAATTTCTCCTGAAAGTCCAACTTCCCCTGTCATGCAAACATGTTTTTCAATAGCTATATCAACATTTGATGACAAGATAGCGGATATTACTGCTAAATCGATAGCCGGATCATTCACTTTGATACCACCTGCAATATTTAGAAAAACATCTTTTTGAGCAATTTTAAATCCGGCGCGTTTTTCCAACACTGCCAGCAGCATATTCAAGCGGCGCAAGTCAAAACCTGTGCTCGAGCGCTGTGGTGTGCCGTAAGCGGCCGAACTAACCAATGCCTGAACTTCTATCAGAAATGGGCGAATACCCTCGATAGCCGAGGCAATAGCTACACCGCTCAATCCTTCATGGTTTTGTGAAAGGAGCAGTTCCGATGGATTGCTTACTTCACGCAAACCGCTTTGTTGCATTTCGAAAATGCCGAGTTCAGATGTACTTCCGAAGCGGTTTTTAACAGGTCGAAGAATACGGTACATATAATGCTGGTCGCCTTCAAATTGCAATACTGTATCAACAATGTGTTCCAATACTTTTGGGCCGGCAATGCTGCCTTCTTTGTTAATATGACCAATGAGTAGGACCGGAATTGACGTAGTTTTACAAAATTTCAGCAGATTCGCAGTGCATTCGCGCACTTGCGAAACTGATCCCGGCGATGATTCGATTAATTCTGTGGAAACAGTTTGAATGGAGTCAACTATAACAACATCGGGTTGAATATTTTGAATATGTACAAATATTTGTTCCAGAGAAGTTTCACTTACAATATAACACTCCGGATTTTCAAATTTCAATCGTTCGGCGCGCAGTTTCAGTTGCTTCACACTTTCTTCTCCCGAAATATACAAGGTTCGTTTTCCTTTCATATTCAATACTACCTGAAGTACCAAAGTCGATTTCCCAATGCCAGGCTCACCACCAATAAGCACCAATGAGCCGGGAACCAATCCGCCACCTAACACACGGTTCAGTTCATTGCAACTCGTGTCAATACGGCTTTCTTCGTCAGAAACTACATCAGAAATTAAAATTGGTTTTTGTTTTGTAATTTCAATCCCTGCCATTTGAAATTTAGGCGTCGTATCTTTACTTATAATTTCTTCAACATAACTGTTCCATTCCCCACATGATGGGCATTTGCCAATCCATTTGGGTGAATCGACACCACAGTTTTGACAGACGTATACGGATTTGGTTTTAGCCATGATTTTGAACTTATTTGTGTTTGGAATGTTAGAGATACAAAAATAGAGTTTTTTTTCGACTAAACGTTTTAACTTTGAATACAAATGATGAAATTGTATTCATAAATAATGTACCAGTTATTTTAAAATGGTAATATTCAAAAAAATGCAATTTTTCTTGGATAAATAAAAATAAATTATCATCTTTGTACCCGAATTTAAATCAAATAGATAATGAACACAATTTTGACTATAAACAAATTTTGGTGGTGGCACTCGCAGATTAGCTAATCGTGAGATGTTACACCTATGTATATTGTCAAAATTAAAAAAGATATTACAAAAAGGCTTGTCGGACTCACGATAAGCCTTTTTTATTTAAAACTACCCCTAACCCCTAAAGGGGAATTAGAATAGTACCATTTGTTTCAAAAGTAAATATAAAGGATATGGATAAAAATATAGATAATAAAAGTAACTTCAGCTCCCCTTTAGGGGCTGGGGGTATTGATAACAATGGCTTTTACGGCGATTTTGGCGGAGCATACATACCCGAAATTCTGCACGGGACAGTAGAAAGATTAAAAGCAGCTTATTTTGCGATTAAAGACGATGCTACTTTCAAAGCTGAATATTACGATTTGCTTAAAAACTACGTAGGTCGCCCATCGCCACTGTATTTCGCAAAACGTTTGTCGGCTGAGTACGGCACAAATATTTACTTGAAACGCGAAGATTTAAACCATACAGGTGCTCATAAAATCAACAATGCTCTGGGACAAATTTTGTTGGCAAAACGTATGGGAAAAACCCGTATTATTGCCGAAACTGGAGCCGGACAACACGGTGTGGCAACAGCTACTGCGTGTGCGTTGATGGGACTGGAATGTATAGTGTTTATGGGCAAAACGGATGTAGAACGTCAGTTTTTAAACGTGCAGAAAATGCGCATGCTTGGTGCAACGGTTGAACCCGTTACTAGTGGCAACTGGACATTGAAAGATGCCACCAACGAAGCAATCCGTTATTGGTGCTCGAATCCTGATTGTTTCTATATTATCGGTTCCACGGTTGGTCCGCATCCTTATCCCGATATGGTTGGATTTTTTCAATCGGTGATCAGCGAAGAAATTAAATGGCAATTGAAGGAACAGGTTGGACGCGATTTTCCCGATTATCTGATGGCGTGCGTTGGCGGTGGTAGCAATGCCATGGGGACGTATTATCATTACCTGAATGACGAACGAGTAAAAATCATTTCGGCCGAAGCAGGCGGTATGGGCATCGATTCGGGCGAAACGGCAGCCACAATCAGCATTGGAACTACAGGAATTCTTCACGGTTCAAAAACACTGCTAATGCAGAATGAAGATGGTCAGATTACTGAACCATACTCTATTTCAGCGGGACTCGACTATCCTGGAATTGGACCTGCGCATGCTTTTCTGGCAAAAATTGGTAGAACAAAAGTTCATCCGATAAATGATGATGAAGCATTGGATGCAGCTTTTGAACTTACACGATTGGAAGGAATCATTCCGGCTATTGAATCGGCTCATGCATTGGCATTGTTGAAAAAAGTAAAAGATACATTCAAACTCAATGATATTGTGGTAATAACCGTCTCGGGGCGTGGAGATAAAGATATGGATACGTATGTTAAATACTTTCCAGTCATCTAGATCCCGCTTTAGTGGGTTTAAAGAACCCCTAACCCCTAAAAGGGAATTATAAGACTGTTTTATTGAAAAAACTAAATTCAAAAATATGGATAACTCTAAAGATATAAATAATATTTGTAACTCAGTTCCCCTTCAGGGGTTAGGGGTTCATACAAAAACTATGCTGGCCGATTTGCAGACGCCGGTAGGAATTTACCTTAAAATAAGAGATTTATACACCAATTCGGTATTGCTCGAAAGTTCTGATTACCATGGAGTGGAGAACAGTTTTTCCTATATCGGTTTCTGTCCGATTGGTGGCATTTCGGTGAATAATTTTCTCATAAAGGAAGAATATCCGGATGGTAGCAAAATTGAAACACCGGTTACCAATAAAATGACCGTTGCCGATCGTTTTGATGTTTTTCTGAAATCATTTACCCTAAAAGGCGATGAACTGAAAGCAGGATTGATAAATGGTTTGCTGGGTTATACATCGTACGAGTCGGTTCAGTATTTCGAAGATGTGAAATTGAAAGCCCGCGAAACCGTTCCGGGAAGTATGCCTGGTTTGCATTATGTGTTGTTTAAGTACATTATTGCAGTGAATCATTTTAATAATGAACTCACTATCATTGAAAATTTGTTGGAAGGTGAAACTTCTGCTATTCATGAAATTGAAGAGATATTATTGAATAATAATATAGCTAGATACGAATTCCAGGCAGTTGGGGAGGAGAAATCTGATATTTCCAACGAAGAATACAAAGCCATGGTGGCTCAGGGTAAAAAAGAATGTTTCAAAGGAAATGTATTTCAGATTGTTCTTTCGCGCCGTTTTTATCAACAATACAAAGGTGATGATTTTATGCTGTATCGCACACTGCGTTCGGTAAATCCATCGCCTTATTTGTTTTATTTCAATTTCGGCGATTTCCGTATTTTTGGCTCATCTCCTGAAGCTCACCTTGTAGTAGATGCGAAAAAACAAAAAGCTTATATCAAACCAATTGCCGGAACTTTCCGTCGCACAGGTGACGATGAAAAAGATTTTCAACTGGCCGAAAAACTTCGCCACGACAAAAAAGAAAATGCTGAGCATGTGATGTTAGTGGATTTGGCACGTAACGATTTGAGTCGAAACGCCGATAATGTTGAAGTGGAAGTGTTTCGTGAGGTTCAGTATTATTCTCATGTGCTCCATTTGGTGTCGAGTGTGAGTGGTAAACTGAATCCTGATACGAAAGTGATTAAACTGTTTGCGGATACTTTTCCGGCCGGAACACTTTCGGGAGCTCCGAAAATAAAAGCAATGCAGTTGATTGATCAGATAGAACCGCACGATCGTGGTCCGTATGGCGGATGTTTGGGTTATATAGGTTTCGACGGAAGTTTTAATCAGGCCATTACCATTCGTTCATTTGTTAGCAAAAATAATACACTTTATTATCAGGCGGGTGCAGGCATTGTAGCTAAATCCGACGAAGAAAGCGAATTGCAGGAAGTGAATAATAAACTGGCTGCTCTGAAAAAGGCAATAATAACAGCAACTGCCCCCTAACCCCCTGAAGGGGGAATTAGATTGCAACAGTTTGTTTAAAAAATAACATCAATAATTATATGAATATCAACAAAAATATACAAAACGATACTAATTCTAACTCCCCTTTAGGGGTTGGGGGTCTCTTCAACTCCCCCTTCAGGGGGCGAGGGGGCATTTCTATTTTAGTTTTCGACAACTACGACTCGTTTACCTACAATTTGGTACATGCGGTAAAAAAACTTGGCTACACTAATCTGGAAGTTCATCGCAACGATCAGATTCCGCTCGAAGAAATAGCACGTTTTGATAAAATAATTCTTTCACCCGGACCAGGTGTGCCTTCAGAATCGGGCATCTTGCTGGATGTAATACGAACTTATGCACCAACCAAAAGCATTTTGGGAGTGTGCCTTGGCGAACAAGCCATTGCCGAAGCATTTGGCGGAACATTGATCAATCTTACTGAAGTTCATCACGGTGTTAGTTCCATGGTGGATGTGTTGGAAGAAGATATTTTGTTCAACGGATTGGGTAAAAAGCTTGAAGTGGGACGTTACCATTCGTGGGCGGCTGAGAAATCGACTTTGCCAGAATGTCTGACCATTACTGCTGTAGACAAAGACGGAATGATTATGGCATTGGCACATAAAACCTATGATGTGCGTGGTGTTCAGTTTCATCCAGAATCTGTTTTGACCCCTGATGGGGAAAAAATGTTGAAGAACTGGTTGGAGTCTAGCCCCCCAACCCCCTAAAAGGGGAGTTATGGAGGTAGAAACAAATCATAATCAAACAACTATTTTTCAAAAAAAATACATAATAATTCAACATTCCCCATTTTAGGGGGTTAGGGGGCAGCTTTATGAAACAAATACTTAATCAATTATTTAATCACCAGTCGCTGACGCGTGATGAGGCTGCCGAGGTGATGACCAATATTGCTGCCGGAAAATACAACGACGCTCAGATAGCTGCATTTATATCGGTTTATTTAATGCGCAGCATTGAGCTCGAAGAAGTTCTCGGATTCCGCAATGCGTTGTTAGAACTGGCAATTCCAATGGATTTGTCGGAGTTCGATCCGTTGGATATTGTAGGTACTGGCGGAGATGGAAAAAATACATTCAATATATCCACCTGTAGCTGTTTTGCTGTGGCGGGTGCAGGCTATAAAGTGGCTAAACACGGTAATTACGGTGCTACTTCGGTGAGCGGTTCGTCGAATGTATTGGAATATTACGGAGCTAAATTCACCACCGAAATGGATGTAGTGAAACGCTCGTTGGATGAAGCCGGTTTTGCTTATTTGCATGCACCGCTTTGCAATCCAGCTATGAAAAATGTGGCTCCTGTACGTAAAAGTCTGGGTGTTCGCACTTTTTTCAATGTGCTCGGACCATTGATTAGTCCGGCTCGTCCCAATTATCAATGTTTAGGGGTTTATAACCTTAAAATGTTGCGTTTGTATAACTATATTTATCAAAATTTAGGTTGCCAATATTCAGTGGTGCATAGTTTGGATGGTTACGATGAAATTTCGTTGACCGACACCTGCAAAGTGATGACTAATGCTGGTGAGTTTGTTTATACGCCAGAAGCACTTGGTTTCAAAACGTTGAAACAAGAAGCACTTTGGGGTGGAAATACGGTTGAGGAAGCTGCTCAGATCTTTATGAATGTGTTGGAAAATAAAGCCACTAACGCTCAGCGCGATGCGGTAATTATCAACACGGCTTTTGCCATTCAAACCAGATGTTTATACAAACCACTCGAACAATGCAAAGCCGAAGCTGCTGAATCGTTGTTAAGCGGGCAAGCAAAAAAAGCGTTTGTGAAGTTTGTGGAAATATATAAATGAAAAGCCCCCTAAATCCAAAAGAACCCCTAGCCCCTAAAGGGGAACTGAAATTACAACTATTTATTTTAATAAATTTATGAACAACGATAAGAACATACCAAACGAAGCTAACTTTGTTCCCCTTCAGGGGCTAGGGGTTAGGGGTAATATTCTTGACAAAATCATCGCTTCCAAAGCAATAGAAGTAACTTTGCGCAAGCTATCAACTCCTATCTCAACTTTGGAAAAGTCGCCTGCATTTTCCCGTAAATGTTTATCGATGAAGCAAAGTTTGCTGGATTCAGAATCAGGAATCATTGCGGAATTCAAACGCAAATCGCCGTCGTTGGGTTGGATTCACGAAGCTGCAGACGTGGTGGATGTAACAGCAGGTTACAGTGCTGCGGGAGCTTCTGGAATTTCCATTCTTACCGATTTGGAATATTTTGGAGGAACGCCAATGGACTTAATGGCAGCACGTCAGTTTATTACTTGTCCGGTGTTGCGGAAAGATTTCGTGATAGACGAATACCAACTTTATGAAGCGAAAGCGATGGGTGCAGATGTTATATTGTTGATTGCAGCTGCTTTGATTGTGGAGGAGACATTGATGTTAGCTCAAAAAGCCCATGAACTTGGATTAGAAGTGTTACTGGAAGTACATAATGCAGAAGAAATTGGTCATGCCAACGATTTTGTGGACATGTTAGGAGTAAACAATCGTAATCTGAAAACATTCGAACAGAGCATTCAGACTTCGTTTGATCTGGCTGCATTGATTCCTGCTAAATTCGTAAAAGTAAGTGAAAGCGGCATTTCGAAAGAGGAAACGGTACTGGAACTTCGCAAGGTTGGCTATAAAGGTTTTTTGATGGGTGAGAACTTTATGAAAGAAGAAAATCCAGCGGCAGCACTAGTAAGGTTTATTGAAGGATTGAAATAAATTCCTAGTTATTTTGCTTAGCGGTTATTTGCCTTCGGCGTAATTTGGCTAAAGCCGTTCTTAAATATTGAAAAACAAATTAACGTGCGAAGCACGAATAACAATAAATAACAGGTAGTCAAAACGATGTTGAAATGAAAATAAAAATTTGCGGGATGAAACATCCCGAGAATATAAGAAATGTTGCTGCATTGCAACCCGATTTTATGGGATTTATTTTCTATCCTAAATCACCACGTTTTGCCGAACCATTGGATGTTTCTGTTTTAAATGCATTGCCACCTACGATAAAAAAAATAGGTGTATTTGTAAACGAAAGCCTGGAAAATATCCTTACTATTACTTCGAAATACAATTTGGATGGCGTGCAACTTCATGGTACAGAAATGGTGAATATGTGCATGGAACTTCGTAAAGCCGGTCATATTGTAATTAAGGCATTTCCGGTTGCCGAAGCATACAATTTTAAAGTGACCAAAGCCTACGAAGGTGCGTGCGACTATTTTCTGTTCGATACTAAAACGGATGCTTACGGTGGTTCCGGTTTGAAGTTTAACTGGGGAATGCTGGACGAATATGTGGGAGAAACGCCGTTTCTGCTTAGTGGTGGCATTGCAGCCGATGATGCCGAAGCTATACTGAAAATAGAACATCCCAAATTTGTTGGTATCGATTTAAATAGTAAGTTTGAAGTAAGTCCGGGATTAAAGAATGTGGAGTTGTTGAAAGGGTTTCTAGATGAATTGACCCCTTAACTTATGAAGGGGAATTAGGTTAGAACTATTTACATAAAATAATAATGATGAATAAAATAAATATACAAAACGATACTAATTCAAACTCCCCTTTAGGGGTTGGGGGTAACAGAATAAATAAATTATTTAGCGATAAAACAGAGAATATCCTTTCTGTATATTTCACGGCTGGTTTTCCAAAACTGGAAGATACGGTGCCAATACTACAATGTTTGCAGACGAATGGTGTTGATTTAATTGAGATTGGCGTGCCTTTTTCCGATCCGATGGCCGATGGTGTGGTGATACAGGACAGCAGTCATCAAGCCCTTCAAAATGGCATGAGCATTAAGAAACTATTCGAACAGCTCACGGCAATACGTGCACAAATTCATGTGCCGCTTATAATGATGGGTTATCTAAATCCTATTATGCAATTCGGATTTGAGGAATTTTGCAGCGAGTGCAGCAGGGTAGGAGTAGACGGAATGATTATTCCGGATTTACCAATGAGTGATTTTTTATTGGAATATGAAGTCATTGCCCAGCGTTTCGGACTGGAATTTATTTTCCTGATTACACCAGAAACATCGGAGGCACGTATCCTTGAAATTGACAACCATTCCAATGGATTTATTTACATGGTGTCGTCGGCAGCTACCACTGGAACACAAACATCATTCGACAATAAAGTAGACTACTTCAACCGGATTAATTCCATGAAACTCAAGAATCCACGCTTGGTTGGTTTTGGTATTTCTAATAAATCCACGCGCGACATGGTGAACCGTTATTCGTCGGGTGCTATCATCGGAAGTGCTTTTATCAAGGCTTTACAGAAAACCAATGATGTGGAAAAAGGGGTGAAAATGTTGCTGGAGAATCTGGAAAAATAGATTTCTAAACAAAATCAATTGACAAGCTAAGTTTTGCTTACTTTGGTAATTGTATGTTTGTTTTCCAGGTAATCTAATATTTTATACATCATTTTATTATTTGATTCAATCAATTCCGGGTAACTTAAAATTTGCTCGCCTGTTTGAATGGTTTCGCTTTCTAAAAGCTCGCCAGCATCATTATCCACCATGTCTCGAAGCGAAGTGGGAGTTACTTCGAAATGAAATTGTAATCCTAATACATTTTCATGAAACAAAAATGCCTGATTTCGGCAAACATCCGAACTAAATAAATGGTTACTCCCTGTTGGTAAATCATAGGTGTCGCCATGCCAATGAAATACCTTGAACTGATGTTCAAATTCTTCGAATAGTGGCAAAGATTGAGCAGATTCGTTTAGTTTTATATCAAACCAACCGATTTCCTTTTGTTTGTTAGGATATACTTTTGCTCCCAACACTTCGGCAATAAGTTGTGAACCGAGACAGATTCCAATAACCGTTTTCCCATTCGCAACAGCTTTTTTAATAAAGCCTTTTTCATCTGATAACCATGGATAAATGGTCTCGTCAGAAACTCCCATTGGACCGCCCATTACTATTAACCAATCAAAATCCGCTAAATGGGGCAACTCATACGGTTCATAGAATTTCGTAAAAGTAACTGAATGATTGTTCAGGGTTGTCCAATTCTCAATACAACCAAGTCCTTCAAAAGGCACGTGTTGTAAGGTGTGGATATGTAGTTTTTTCATGAAAAGTTGATTTAAATGATTGGATCTCTATCGTAATGAAGTTAATATGAAATGTCAACCTGAAATGTGTTTTCCAAGTGGTAATTTGTTTAAAATAAATATAATTGTAAAAGAACTTATAAAAGCAATACCAGCAGTAAGTGGAATACCGATTAGCGGATGAATAAAACTCCAGTTTATACCTATATTATTCAAAATTCGTAAAACAATAATATGTACCAGATAAATGCCAAAACTATATTTATTTAGGATCACCATCCAACCTAATAAACGGTTGTTTTTTATCCTGAGTTGCTTTAACCACAGAAAAACCGCAATTGAGAGTAATACTATATTTGGTGACAGGTATTTGAAGAATTCTTGGTTCAGGCTGCCTTCCATTGATGTTAAATAGTAAGTCCCACCAGCAGTTAACATGACCAATAAAAGAATTATTACTGTCAATGATTTTGTGTTCAGTAATTTTGAATCAAAATCAGTTTCGGATAGATAATAGCCTACTATAAAATAGCCGATGTAACCAGAAAAGAAGGTGATGTCGATAGTTGGTTTAAAACTGGCATCTGCCATTGGCAGTAGAATTAATGAAATTGCCCAAAGCAACAAGAAATATCGCATTTCTTTTTTAGTGGCATATTTTATCCATCTCCGTAAAATGGGCACCACCAGAAATAATCCGATGATCATATAAACATACCAAAAGTGGAAAGCCTGCATTCTGAATAATCCTTTATAAAAAAACACGTCTTTAAGTATTTCTACAAAAGTGGCGACTGCTTTTTCTCCGTCAATTTTAGTCCAGATACTGGCGATATAAACCACACAATACACCAAAGCCCAAAATAAAAAAGGAACAATTATTCGCCAAAAGCGATTTTTGAGATAAGGAACAAGTTCTTTGTCCTGTCGTAAAAGCAATGCTCCCGATAACATAACAAATAGCGGAACACAGCAACGCATGGCACTGTCAACTACATCTAATATTCCCCATTGAATTGTCGGGATAGTGGCAAATAAATATAAACCCGAAGATGAAGTATGCAGTATAATGACTCCTATTGTTGCAAAAAAGCGGATATTATCCGCCCAAAGTAATTTACCGGTTGGCATGTTTTTTTAAGTTTTTGAGCACATTGGTTTTTGAACTCAAGTTTAACTGTTAATCGTTTTAAGTTTTTTGATTAAAAAAGCAATTGTAAATGTAGGTATGAAATCGATAAATGGGAGTAACTCTTCGGTGAAATTGATAATACTGCCTATAGCGCCGGTTTTACCTCCAAAACTTCGATAGAAAATATAAGCAGAAATTGGCGCCCAGGCTATATCGGTCCATTCACCAACACCAGGAATAAAATAACTTGCAGACCCAATGATGTCCATTATTAAACAGAATTGTAATGTTGGCTTTGATTTCATTGATTATAAGAGTAAATAGAAAGAGCAGGTATTTACGTATTTTCAATTTATAGTTTTCGCTGTTTATTCACGTATTTCTATTCGTTTTGAATGGCTTCATCCATAGCCACACTATCGGCCTGCATTGAAGTTGTATCCGATGATTGAATTATCTCAATCTGATTTGTTGCAGGAGTTTTCATTTCATTTTTTAAAACGAAATTTATAATAATTATAGCTACTACAACTATTAGAAAAAGTCCGAGTAATAATTTGTTACTTGTTTTCATAAATTCGATATTAAATGTTCTATGCCCGAGCGGATTACTGAAGTTGAGTAAATGTAGAATTTGTTATTGTTAGCATCCAATGTGTCAATTTTCACTTGATTTTCTTCTGTAATCGTTAATCCCGATGGACTAAAATCAATAACATTTATTTTTAAGTGCATATTATATACCATTCCAATACCTACAACTATTATTACTGCAAACGCTTTTATAAATCTGTTTTTTGTTTTCATGTTCAAAGCTAAATAAGGTGATGATTTTATATATGTTAATTTAAACTTGTTTCTCAGTGAGTCGGAAATAACTTACAATCCATAAAAAAGGTAAAATCAGATAACTTCCAATGGTAATTGCTTTATCAACAATAGCCGGAATAGTTGAGTCGGTAATCATTACAAACATTGGAAAAATGGCATTACTTAAGTATTTTATATCCCAGATTGATTTAAAAAGAAAAATTTGCAATAAGAATAATGTCAAACCAATGAAAAGTATACTGAAAACAGTTTTGAATACAGCATTGTTTTCGAAATATAAAGAACCAAGCGTAAATAATGCTTGAGAAAATGCAAAGAGGCCAAGTATTTGAAAAAACACATTTTGTTCAATTACCTGAATAAACCCATCTACATATACTGTGTTTGAAACCTGGAATAAATCCCAATTCACCGGAATGTCAATTTTTAGAATTAGTTGATATGTTAATGTGACGAGTAAGTTTCCAATCGAATATGCTACCAATGTCATAATAAAATGATAGACAGTATTTAATAAAAAATTAGAAATGATTTTTTCGGTTTGCGTTGCCGGAATCATTAAATAATGCATTCCATTAGGACCCTTCATAAGCTCTTTATGCAGTCGGAGCGAATAAATTAATCCACTGATAAATAATACTATAATCACAAAAGATCGATGGTCAAGAATAGTAAAGATGAAAGTTATGATGCTCCAAAACATAATTTCTCTACCAATATTTTCTAAAAGGTATTGCTGTATTAATAAAATTATGCGTCTGAAGCTGAATGTTTTATCCATGATGTGAAAATTGTGTTTTGTTTTTTTTTGATTGAATTAAAGTGAAAAATTATTTCTCCATTATGCTTTTTATTTGCTCTCTCTCATTTATAATGGCGTTAAATAAAAGTTCGATATCCAGATTGCTTTCCATTTCTGTTTTATTTTCAATAATCTGACTATAACCTCTGCCTGTTTCTTCAGCATAAATTGTAGATTCTGTAAATTCTTTCTTCTCAGAAGTTTTAAATTGTAACTTTTTTAATATGTTGGAAGTCATCTCGTTGAATATTATTTCATGTTCATCCATTATTATGATGTTATCAATAATATTTTCCAAATCAAGAACTTGATGAGTTGAAATTAAAATGCAATTGTTTTCGTTTATAACACTTGCAACCATCCGACGAAATTGACCTTTTGAGGGAATGTCCAACCCATTTGTAGGTTCATCCATCAGCAAAAGTTTGGAATTGGACGCTAAGCCAAAAGCTATCAGTAACTTTTTTCTTTGACCGTATGACATTTCGCTGATTTTAGGAGTTTGCGGATCAATAGAAAAATCATTCATGTATTGATAAAACGAACCTGAACTAAAATCGGGATAAAAGGGAGCATACACTCTTTCAAAATGTTCAATACTCAGATTGGAATTAAGAATTTCTTCGGGCAGAAAGAAAATGTCTTGTAACATTTTGGGGTCTCGTTTGCGAGGTTCAAAACCCAAAACTTCAATAACCCCATTCATTGGGAAAATTAAACCGGATATCAATTTTAAAAGTGTTGTTTTTCCTTCACCATTTTTCCCTATCAAACCACTTATAGAACCCGATTTAAGTTGCAAATTTAAATCATTCAACAATTTTTTTTGACCGCTATAATGGAATTCCAGATTTTTAATATCAATAATTTTTTTCATCCAATGTCTAATTTTGTAATGTCCTTTTTCAGTAATGTTTATAATTGTAATGTGCAAAAGTATTGTAAGTTAATATAGTGACAAATTATTTATAGTTAAATTGTGTAATTTAAAAGTAGTTAATTTCATATATTACTGAATAATTTTAAAATTTTCTATACTATTCTTATTTTTCCTGTTCCCTACTTTATTATTTTCGAGATTAAAATTGCTTACCTTTGCAAATATATTTCAAATTTTAAAATATTAAAAAATATATAGAACGCTTTTATTGTTGGTGACCTATTGTAATTAATTTTGTGAAACATGCATACTACTACCGAAAAACTTGAACAATTTGAGCGTTTGCTCGAAATAATGACCGAACTGCGTGCTAAATGCCCGTGGGACAAAGAACAAACTTTTGAAAGTTTACGCACACTCACCATCGAAGAAACCTATGAATTGGCTGATGCTATTATTCGTAATGATAAAAAGGAGATTCGTAAGGAATTGGGCGATATTTTATTACACATTGTTTTTTACTCAGAAATGGGTAGCGAAACCTTCGATTTCGATATTTACGATGTGTGTCAAGGATTGTGCGAAAAACTAATTTACCGCCATCCGCATATTTTTGCTGATGCGGAAGCCGATAACAGCGAAATTGTGTTGCAAAACTGGGAAACTTTGAAACTCAAAGAAAAAGGAGGCAACAAGTCGGTATTATCAGGTGTACCCATGTCACTACCGGCTCTGATCAAGGCGCATCGCATTCAGGACAAAGCTCGCAGTGTAGGTTTCGACTGGGAACAACGCGAACAGGTGTGGGAAAAAGTGCAGGAAGAAATCAACGAATTCAAAGTGGAAGTTGCCGCCATGGACAAAGACAAAATGGAAGCTGAGTTTGGCGACTTGATGTTTAGTTTGATCAATGCTGCACGACTTTATGATATTAATCCTGAAAATGCTCTGGAGCGTACTAACCGTAAATTTATTAACCGTTTTAATTACCTCGAATCGAAAACTATTACCATTGGTAAAGATCTGAAGGAAATGAGTCTGGCAGAGATGGATGTTTTATGGGATGAAGCGAAGAGGAATGAGAAATAATGAGATGATATTTTGATGTGATGATATTTTGATGTGATGATGAGATGATGTGATGATGTGGTAATGTGTCCTGATAGAATTCGGGAGTTGAAATATGATGCTATTCATCATTTCTAAGAATTTAAATTTCTGAAAAGTGTATTCAAAAAAAATAATTAAAATTCTCCTTTAGGGGTTAGTGGTCAATGTTATATCCAAACCATATAGAACAAAAAATAGCTTTTACTACCATTCGCCAATTGTTGAAAGACAAGTGTGTGAGCGCCTTGGGTGAGGAAAAAGTGGATGAAATTCAGTTTTCGTCGAACTATGCCGAAGTAATGAAATTGCTGAGCCAGACTGACGAAATGCTGCGTGTACTCACTACGGATGCTGATGAATTGCCGATTGGCGACTTTTACGATGTACGTCCGGCTTTGTCGCGGGTACGTATTGAAGGACTTTTTCTGGACGAACTGGAAGTTTTTGATCTTCGTAGGGCATTAGAAGCTGTGCGTAGATTGGTAGCTTTTCTCACCAAACACGAAGCGGAAGTCTATCCGCATTTACATGAATTAGTCAATGGAATAGAAACCTATCCGTTGATAATAAATCGAATTGATGGTATTCTGAATAAGTTTGGAAAGATTAAAGATAATGCATCCAATGAGTTGGCTCGCATTCGCAAAGATGTCTTTCATGTGCAAAGTGGCATATCCAGAACGTTAAACTCCATACTTCGCCAGGCTCAAGCCGATGGTTATGTGGAAAAAGATGTGACACCTACCATGCGCGAAGGTCGGTTGGTAATTCCTGTTTCGCCGGCATTTAAACGGAAAGTGAACGGAATTGTACACGATGAATCGGCCACCGGAAAAACCGTTTTTATTGAACCGCAGCAAGTGGTGGAAGCTAATAACCGTTTGCGGGAATTGGAAGGGGAGGAGCGACGCGAAATTATGCGTATTTTGGTGGAATTTACTAATTTTGTTCGTCCACATACCGAATCAATTTTTGCTTCGCAATACTTTTTGGGGCAAATTGATTTTCTGCGTGCAAAAGCACTTTTTGCCATCGAAATAAATGCAATTAAACCTCGAGTTGATGATATGTGTCAACTGGAATGGACAAAAGCTGTTCATCCATTGTTGCTGCTTTCACTCAAAAAACAAGGTAAAAGTATTGTCCCTCTTGATATTACGCTTAACGAAAAACAACGAATTCTGTTGATTTCCGGTCCAAATGCAGGTGGAAAATCGGTATGTCTGAAAACGGTGGTTTTATTGCAATATATGCTGCAATGTGGTTTGCTGGTATCGCTTCACGATAGCAGCCGTGCAGGAATTTTCGAACGTCTTTTTATTGATATTGGCGACGAACAATCCATTGAAAATGATCTATCTACCTACAGTTCACATTTGCTAAATATGAAATATTTTATCAAAAACAGCAATCCCAAAACACTTTTATTGATAGATGAATTTGGAACAGGAACCGAACCGATGATTGGTGGAGCCATTGCTGAAGCCACGTTGGAACGCTTCAATCGAAATCTGGCTTTTGGTGTGATTACTACACATTATACAAACTTGAAACATTATGCCGAAGATGCCGTTGGAATTGTGAATGGAGCTATGTTGTACGATCGACAACATTTGCAGCCGCTTTTCCAACTCAGCATTGGCAATCCGGGAAGTTCGTTTGCTATTGAAATTGCCCGAAAAATTGGATTGCCCGAAGATTTAATTGCCGAAGCAGCCGATAAAGTAGGAGCTGAGCATTTGGATTATGACAAACATTTGCAGGATATTGTGCGTGATAAAAGGTACTGGGAAAACAAACGCCAACAAATTCGCCAGAAAGAAAAGAAACTGGAAGAAACGTTGGAAAAGTACGAAACTGAGTTAAAAAGTATTGAACATCAACGCAAAGAAATTACAACGAAAGCAAAAGATGAAGCAAAAAATCTTTTGTCGGAAGCCAATGCGAAAATCGAAAACACGATTCGCCAGATAAAAGAAGCGGAAGCTGAGAAAGAAAAAACAAAAGCGATAAGGAAAGAATTAGAGGAATTTAAAAAGCACCTCACCCCTGAATCTGCCCCCAAACCCCCTAAAGGGGACTTGAAGAGTGCAAAATTGAAGTTGGAACTTAAAAAGTTTAATGAATTTGCAAACTTAAAAACTTCAAACTCTCTAACTTTCAAACCTCAAGATAATGTCCGCATAAAAGGTCAGACGGCAATTGGAAAGATTATCGAAATTCAGGATAAAAATGCAATTGTGGCTTTTGGACAAATGAAATCAACTGTAAAGCTAGTAAAACTAGAACAAATAAGCAACACGCAACTCAAGAAAGAAACCCGAAAATTTGAGAATCTTGGAACTACAACAACCGATGAAGTTCGTCAGCGAAAACTCACTTTTACTTCTGAAATTGACGTGCGGGGAATGCGAGGTGACGAAGCTTTACAGGCTGTTATGTATTTTATTGATGATGCAGTGATGGTTGGAGTGGCTTCAGTACGAATTTTGCACGGAACTGGAACGGGTGCTTTGCGACAAATGATTCGTCAATATCTTGGAACTGTACATGGTGTGAAAACGTATCGCGACGAACATATTCAGTTTGGCGGAGCAGGAATTACAGTGGTTCAATTCGATTGATGTATTGAGCTAATATCTAGGCTTTGTCAAATTTTTAAAAACGTTGACTGATATTAATGTAAATCCGACCGTAATTATTGTCTTTTTCTAACGTTTCCTCAAAGTCTGCGGATAAAGTCAGCTTTTTTGCAACCCTCCATGATAAACTTATTTCGGCAATGTTTTGTATCAATGGAGTTCCCGAATATGCATTCATGTAATTCACATACCGATAGGATAATTCTGAATATACTTTTCCTGAGAATAAATCGCGTGATAACGATGCTCCATAAATCATTCCATTTAAATATCTGGTTTTAAGAGCTGTTGCATTCAAAGTGAGCGAAGCATTTATTCCGGGTATTTGAGTGTAACTTAAATATCCATTTGCATTCATTGTAGGAATTGAATCCGATTTCTGGAATCTGTATCCTGCAGTTCCACCCAATATTACATATTTAAACGGACGATAAATGGTATTGAAACGAAAACCTTGTCTGGTTTCTTTATCGAGAATACTATCGATCATGTTTTTAAAAGTTTCGTAATAATAGACATTTTTACGGGCATCATAGGATAAAGATAACGACAGTTTTTTCCAGGGTTTGTAACGCAGAGAAATATAAGTGCTTGTAAGTTCCATTGAATTTGTAGGCTGTAGGTTAACCATGGTGTAGAAATCAATTTCTGCAGAACAAAATAGATCAACATTTTTAACCAGAGAATTAGAATGCTGGATGTAAGCAAATCTTCGGTCCGTTTTGAAATTATTCATTTGATTGAAAACGGCAAAGGATGTTTGCATATTTCCAACTTCTTTTTGAATATTGTGACTTATAAATGCTCCGAACTGTAATAAATTTGGATTAAAACTGTAATCAAAATAATCAGGTCTTGAACCAACTAAAGCTCCATAGGTAAAATTCTTACTTTTTTGTTCATATTGCAATCCGTCAACGGCTCCAATATTAGCCATATTAATATTTATTTTACGACCAATACTGATCGTTGCCGTTTTTCCAATATCGTATTTAATTCCTAAACTGTAAATTTTTAATGAGTTATTTAGCGCAAAAGATTCACCCAATTTGTGAGTGAAAGAAATGTAGGTGTCGGCAGAAAGATTTGAATTACCAATGTGCTCTGCATTTAACGATAAATTATATCTGAAACGTTGGTTTGAAGGGTAAGTGCTTGATAAGTTTGAATAGGAAGAAACCGATAACCTTCCATCAAAGCGGGCTCTGGATTCTGTCTCTTTTTCTTTTTTAAATGCATTGATAATTGCTTCTTCGTTTGCAGATGGTGATATTTTTAATTTATCATCTGAAATTTCAGGTTTTATAATTCTTTTCTTTGCAATGATTTGAGAATCAGATGTTAATGAATTTGGTGAAATAAGGGTTCCAACAACAGAAATAGAGGATAAACTGGTGACTAATAAGACAGGATCTGTTTTTTCGTTTTTTACGGTAAACAAAGTGTCGCCAACATGAATTCCTTCTGTGTTGTCGAATTTTACATATACGTTTTGTGAACTAATATATGAAACTTTGCCAGTTATAACTTCCGGTGTAGTTTGACTGTATATAGATAAACTTAGTATTGTAAAGAATAAAATTACAATGTTTTTTTTCATTTAATTTGAAATAGTTATGAAAAATAATTATAAGTTGTTATTTCAATTTTTTAAAGATAACAATAATTGAATAAATAGGTTCTTTTTAAATATTTTTTTATTTAATCTACTCTTCCACGTGGATGACAAGAAAGACAATTGACACTGTTGTAGATATAATTTCTTACATCATTATGTTTTGAATCCATCGATGATTTATTGTGTTCATGGCAATTTGTACAAGTAAATGAAGGATAATTTGCAGAGTTTGTATGACATTCAGTGCAATTAGTCCATTGACCTTTATGTTTGCCACTGTATATTGGGAAATACTGGCTATCGTGATTAAATGTAGCGGGTGTCCAGGCATTAATTGTGTGACAAGACTTACAATCCGTAGAAAAATTTGAAGAAAGGTGTGGCGGATTTGTTGTTGCATTGTAATTGTCGAGATGGCAACTTTTACAGTCAGTATTTAATCCTTTCTTAGTACCATTGTTATGGCAACTCTCACAACTCAGGTTATTATGACCCCCCGATAGAGGGAAGAATCCATGATTAAAACCTGTTCCAGACCACTCCTGGCTCGATACTTTATGACAAGTGGCACAATCAGTACTGTAACCATCTGCTCTATGATTAGTAGAATTGTATTTTTCACTGTGACAAGCATAGCAATCCGTTTTTATATTGTCAAATTGCAGCTTTGAGGAAGATGTATGACAACGCTGACAATCAGCAGCTGCATGGGCTCCCAAAAGAGGGAAACCGCTTTTTTGGTGAATTTGCCTGACATTATTTACAATCCAGGAATCAGTTGTATGACAACGATCACAATCCCTACCAACAGTTCCCTGATGTATATCTACATGACAAGCTGAACATTCACTTTTTGCTTCAGAGAAAAGCAAAGTAGGGTGGCATTTTTTACAACCAACGGTTTTATGTTGTCCCCGCAATGGGAAATTTGTTTTGTTGTGATCAAATATATCCATATCATTTTTTACTTTCCAACTTTCTGTATTATGGCAAGTGGCGCAATTGATTTTGAAATTCTCGCCATGAGTTTTTTGTTTTGCTGAAAGATAGCTTCCCAGCAAGACAAAAAAAAGTATAAAGTAGAGTTTATTCATTGCTTATATGCTGATTTGTAGATATTTATTTACGATATGGTTTTCATTTTGGATCACAGGAGTAACTATTTTATTTAAATTAAAACCATTTAAATCCGTGGATGACAAGTAAAACAACTTGTTCCGCTATAAACATAACCAGCTTTACCTTGATGATCTGCATCAACTTTTGCTTTGTTATTATGTTGGTGACAAACGATACATGAAAATACTGCGTAATTTGATGGATTGGTATGACATTCAGTGCATTGAGTCCATTGTTGTCTATGCCTGCCACTATAAATTCTGAAATATTGACTATCATGATTAAACGTAGATGGAGTCCATGCAATTACATTATGACAAGACTCACAATTTGTAGGAAATTTGGCAGTCGCATGTGCTGGATTTATTGTAGCATTATAATTTTTTTGATGACAACTCACACATTCAGTTGAAGTTTCTGTGTACCCACTTGCATGACATTTAATACAATCCACACCCACATGACCTCCTGTTAATGGAAACGAAGTATTGGTATTGTGATTGAAAGTTGATGG
>JAAFGX010000142.1 GCA_010365115.1 Paludibacter sp. | reverse complement strand
GAGCTAAATGACCTCTATCGTAACCACTTCCGGCGTAATCATCATTACCGGCACTTCCGGTTTTTACAGCAGGGTCCATCATAAACTTATTGGTTCTACCCACTTCCGAACTGGTTTCTTCTGCGGTAAGCTGGTAGGCCACCCAGTTGGCTTGTTCGTGGCGTTCGTTGTAGGATAAAAAAATCCGGTGTGATTTATTATGTATTCGGTGGGGAGTAGTTGGGGGATTTCGCAGCGATTTTTTACATTCTCCTGTTGGGCGGACGTAAAAATTGTAGAGGATACAATGACATATAACAGAAAGAAAAATTTCTTCATGGAAGTATCGGTATTTTTATGTTGACTATTGCTTTTTTAATTTTCAATCAGTTTATTCTAAACACTGTAAAATTTATCATTTTTCCATGTTGTCGGATTATTCTCAATATAGGTGGCTATGCGGTTCATTTCATTTTGGTCACGAATAATATGATCGTAGAAACGAGTTTGCCATCCAAATTCAATATGATGATCATTGGCATATTTTGTTGTTGCCGATTTTAATCCACCCATTGTTGTTGATAATAAACCACATTTATAGGCAATATCCTGCATTTTTTCGTTTATACCGTTCTCTGGTAGAGACGTGGCATGCCGCGTCTCTACTGGTTGTTGGGGATGATCTGTATTTTTAGTGCCATGGCATGTCACATCTGGTTTGGTTGAGACGTGGCATGCCGCGTCTCTACGTGTCCCATTAACACAAACAATTAAATGAACATGGTTTGGCATTACCTGATAAACAGGTATTTCGGAGTATGGATTATGGGTTCGAATATCCTCAATCAGTTCCTTCAGTTTTTGCCCCAATTTATTTAATATCATTTCGCCATCTACTATTCTGCCAAAATAATCGGTTTTCATTTTTATAATTTAGGTGTTTAGTAGTACGTTCCATAAACGTCTCTACTTCAAAATTGCACCATATTTATTAGTAATTTTATTCAAATAGAAAATCGTAGACACGTCCAATTTGATTACTCCAGGATGCTTCGTTATGCTTTCCGCCGGTTACAACTTCGTATTTTATCGCTACAGCAGGGATGCCCCTAGCAAGAGTGGCTTCATAAAACTCCTGCATGTCGCTAACCATTGTCGTTGACTCACTATCGCCACAAATAAAATATATTTTTGTTGCATTGGGGTAACGACTTGTTACAGTGGAGATAAATGGCTTTAAATCATTTTTACAGTACCAAAAAGCGGGCGAGATAGCACCAATGCTTCCAAAAACCGAGTCGGCTTTGTAAGCCCCGTAATAAGAAATTAATCCTCCCAGAGAACTTCCACAAAGCATCGTATGCGCTCTATCGGGCAATGTGCGGTAATGACTGTTGACATAAGGGATTATATGCTTCACTATTGCTTCTAAATATGCATCTCCTAAAGGGACTTTGGCGTAATCCGCATTTGCGAATGGTGTGTACTCCGCCAATCGTTTTGAGGTATTGTCTATCGCAACAACAATACCTAGTTCTTTGCCTTCAAGAGCCCTGGCATTGAGCATGTTGTGCATGTTCCATGAGCCATATCCTCCATTCTCAAACACATTTTGTCCGTCGTGCATATAGCATACAGGATAGTATTTTGTGCTATCCTCCACATAGTTGGGCGGGAGATAAACCCAGATACGACGTGCTGGTAACTCTCCACAAGCTATTGGCTCTGTCAAACGCATGTAGCTGCCCTTAGCTGGTACGATTACAATACTATCTTTCTGTGTATTAGTAATATCTGGTTGATCAATTGATTTGCAAGAGAATACAATGAAAATTGAAAGAATAAATCCTATGAATAGAGGTGTTTTCATGTTCTGATTTTAAATTTAATGGATTGTTTTTTTAAGACATTAGGTCAATAATAATATTAAATGACTAAAGTAATAAAAATCATCAATAATATGTTTGCTGAATTACTTAATAATCATATTTTAAGCAGTAATTCCAATGTTCTCATATCTTCATTTCCTGCGAAGTATCTTTCTATATGGAAAGCATTTGTTTGCAGTGTTGTTCATGAAATTAATTTTGAATTAATAGTTTTATTCAAATTCTTATTTGCCGATATTTTTGTTATTTCTTTATTATTTTGTTTAACGAAATTCCTTTAGATGTTTCCACTCTTATATAATAAATTCCTATAGGTAAGGTAGATATATCAATTCTGGATCCGGAGTCGTTGGAACTGAAATGTATTTTTCCTGAAAAGTCACTTACTACTACCGATTTGATAACCGTTTCATCATTTGTTTTTAAATAAACATAGTTGCTCGATGGTATCGGATAAAGGATTACACTTACCTCATCCGGTAAAACTTTCCGATCTAAACTTTCCGAAACAATCATATAAAAACGATTCCAGAAATTGGTGGTTTTGTATAAAGTTAAGGATTCGTCGGGTACAACCAACTTGCAGTGACTATAAATTGATGAGGTAAATACGTCTTTATTAATTGTTACCGGATTGACGTTTAGATTTGTTATTTTTTTAAGTGATGTGCATTTTGAAAAACTTCCAGGCTGAATAGTGGTAAGGTTGGCTGGCAAGGTGATTGTGTCGAGTTCCGAGCAGTTGTAAAATGCCTGGAATTCAATTGACTTTAACTTTTCGGGTAATACGATGGATTTTAGTGTTGTACATTCCATAAAGGCAAACTTGCCAATAGAGTCTAATTCGTCAGGCAGAATTACTGAAACGAGTGTGCTTTTTTTACCGTAATATAAATCGTAGAATGAACCTTCGGGCATTTCATTTTCAGGGTAATAGGTTTCGAACGGAAGTGTTCCTGAATTTCCCGAATAGCTTTGTATCTGAGCATCCTTTAAATCGAAATCCCGTAACGACTGGAAATTGTCACGTATAAATTTGATGTCCCTTGCATCAATATTCCCCGAGAGTTTAAAGGAAGATATGGTGCTTACATTTGAGACTTTATTTGCCAAAGTACCCGCATTGCTTAGATCAAGACTAACTTCCTTCTTAAAATTTGCAATTAATTTCCGGTTTTCAGTTACTGCAAATGTGTAATTTGGATTGTTGGTTATTTCGGTATCATTTTCTGTCCAGTTAATAAATGTTGCATCGTTTTTGGCAGTGGCGGAGAGTGTAATGCTTTCATTCAACATGTAGAAACGGTTTTCCAGACCACTAACTTGCCCAATGGCAAAATTATTGCTTAATGCAGAAATAGAGTAGCCGCTACCACTAATTTTAAATTTCCGCCAGACTGCTGCAGACATATATTTGCTTTCAGTACCTTTGGGGACAAGAAGAGAACAACTACTTTGATTTATATCCGAAAATACATCCGCACTAATTTCTATAGGTGTAGCATTTGAATTGGTGATTTTAGCCAATTTTGTACAACTTGCAAAAGAATTTGCTGCAATAACCGATAATCCGGCAGGAAATGAAATTTCTGTAAGGTTCAAACAACCATAAAAAGCAGCTGTTCCGATAAACGTAAGACTTGCGGGAAAATTCAATGCTTTCAATTTGCTACAAGCCGAAAATGCACTATAGGATATTCGTGTGAGACCTTCCGAAAATTCAATGGTTTCTAAATTAGAGCAACTGCTAAAAGCAAAATCATTTACAATTGATACGTTTTGAGGTAAAGAAACTCTGGTTAAACCCGAACATTGACTGAAAGCACTATATTCCAATGTTGTTAATCCTTGAGGCAAAGCCAAGGATGTAATTCCTGTGCATGAACTGAATGCCGATTGAGAAATGGTTTTCAGGCTAGCGGGGAAAGTAATTGATTTTAAGCCGGTACAATTTACAAAGGCTGATGAACCAATAGTTTGAATACCATCAGGCAAATTGATAGAACCCATAGTTGTACAATCTCTAAATGCATTGGAGCCAATCAATTCCAGTCCGTTCGAAATATCACAACTTTTTAATCCCGCACAGTTTGCAAATGCAAAGTCACTGATGGAGATTAAATTATTCGGAAGGGTAATGTATTTTAATATTAATTTGTTTTCGAATGACTTTAATGGCAGCCTGTTTTCTGCATACACATTGTTATAATCGACAGTTCCTTCGTAACCGCTGTATGCAACAATATTTGCATGACTAAGATTTATGGAATCGAGCAACAACATATTATCACGCATAAATCTTACATCGCGTGCATCTATATTTCCTGTTACAGTTAATGCCGTAATAGAATTGGCATCAATAATCGAGTCGTTCAGACTTCCGGCAACAGGATTATTGACTGTTATTTTCCGAATAAAATGGGCTACGAGATTTCTGTTTGATGAAATTTGAAAAGACAACATAGGATTGGAAGAGATTACTGCTCCATTTTCAGTCCAGTTTACAAACGTAGATTCAAGCTGAGTAATAGCTTCCAGCGAAACGGTTTCGTTAGGGAGATAAAACCTGTTGGCTCCTGTAACACGCCCAATCATGTTATTATTTGTTGATGCTAAAACAAAATAACCTCCACCTTCAACTATGAAATTTTTCCATTCGGGTGCAGCTTTAAATGCGTCTACCGACGATGAATGAACAATTAATTTGCATTTTGATTGATCCATGTATCGGAAACCATAAACCATTGAACTGCTTGCTAATGGAACGGGATTAAGGTTAGTGATTTTGGTCAGCAGCGTGCAATTTTCAAATATTGCTGTGCCTATTGAAGTTAACTCACGCGGAAGTGTAACCGAACTTAACAATGAGCAATCTTCAAACGTAAATGCATCTACAAAAGCAGTTCCAGCAGGAATTTCAATCGATTTTAAACTACTGCATCCCGAGAAAGTAAATGATCCGATATTATTCAGACCTGCCGGCAAATTCACTTCAGCTAAACTTGTACATTTGCTGAATGCACTTGAATTTATGTCTGTCACTCCACTAGGTATGGTTATAGAAGCCAATGACGTGCAATTGCTGAATGTATATCCAACAATTCTTTTCAGTCCTGTTGATAGTTGAATAGTTTTTAAGCTGGTGCAATTGCTGAAAACGGTACCCAATGTTGTTATTTTTCCCGGAATTTTTAAAGAGATCAGTCCCGTGCAGTTATCAAATGCATAATATCCCAACGAGGTAATGTTTTCCGGAAAATCAATAGTTTTTATTCCAGAACAAAATTGAAAAGCATTATCACCTATCAAATTCAGTTTTACTGGAAAAGTAAGAGCCGTTAATCCTGTACAACTTTTAAATACAGAGCCATCTATGGCTGTTAATTCTGAAGGGAAAGCTATGGAAACTAAACCCGAGCAACCTTCGAAAGCGGAACTTTTAAGTGTAGTAATTTTCGAAGGTAACATCAAACTATCAATGCCAGTGCAATTTTTAAATGCATTGTACTCAATGGATGCTAATTCAGCAGGGAATTTTATTTTTTTAAGTGAAATACAACCTTCGAACGCATTTTGCCCAATTGTGGTTACGCTTTGTGGAAAATCGATTTGTCCCAGGTTTATACAACCTTTAAATGCATCTGTATCAATTGCTTTTAAACCTACTGGCAGAATAACAGAGGTCAGTTTTGTACAACCTTGAAAAGCACTTTGAAACAAACTCAGATTGGGTGGTAATTTTATGGATGTAAGGCTGGAACAATCCATGAAAGACTGGTAATACATATAAATGACTCCAACAGGAATTTGAACCGACTGGAGGTAGGAGCACCCTCTGAATGCTCGTGTGTTGATAGTCGTCAGATTATCAGGCAAAATAACTGACTTTAAACTTTGTTTGCCAACAAAAGTATTGTTATTGCAAAATGCATTTTCGGGCAATTCATTTGGAGCATAATATGCCGATCCCCAACCGGTTCCTTCAGTTCCGGAATAGGCAATTATTCTACTGGAACTTAAATCCAGTTCTTCAAGTGCTATCATTTGATCGCGTATAAATTTAATATCCCGTACATCTATATTTCCTGAAATGCTAAGTTTGGTTGTATTTAAATCGATTATTTTATCCTTTAAAGTTCCCGCTGTTTCCAAAACAATAGCTGCTTCAAGTTCAAAATTCGCAATTAGCGCATGATTCCCGTCTACAACAAAGGTATAAACTGTATCGTTTGATACAATTTGTTCATTATCAGTCCAGTTTTTAAAATCTGTTCCATTAATGGGTTTTGCTTTAAGTGTTATTTCTTCGTTTAGGGCGTAAAATCGGTTTTCAATGCTCGTCACTTTTCCGGTAGTTTGTTGGCTGCTCGCGGCAGTAATTACATATCCGCCCTCGCTAACTTTGAAATTTTTCCATACGTCAGCAGAAGCATATTTGTTTAGGAAATTTGTAGGCACTACTAAGTTACAATTACTGATATTTATCCCCTTAAACACATACGGATTTATTGTAATTGGATTCGTGTTGAAGTTGTAAATGGTTTTCAGATTGATGCAATTCTCAAAAGCAGTGTAGTCAATTGCGTTCAGGCGAGGCGGTAATGTTATGCTTGTGAGACTTGTGCAATTTACAAAACTATTTGTGCTAATGCCAATCAGACTTTCTGGTAATTGGACGTTTTCAAGTGCCTTGCAGTTGTAAAAAGCTCTTTCGCCAATACTTCTTAATCCCTGTGGAAGGATAACATTTCGAAGAAATGTTTTGCCGGGACTCGGATAATTACTAACTGAAAAGGCAAAACCCGGCAATTGGTGCTCGGCATATGTGGAACCTGAATAACCGCCCAAACTTCCTGAATAAGCCATTATAATGGTGTTGGAAATGTCGAGCGACTCCAATGCCGGCATACTGTCGCGCATAAATTGAAAGTCGCGAGCATCCAGTTTTCCCGATAGTGTTAGATGAGTAATATTTTCATGATTAGATAGGAGGTTCTTCAATGTTCCCGCTTCGGATTGACTGATAGTTGCAGGCAGCTCAAAAACAGCTGTAAATTCCCTGTTATCGTTCACGTTCAGTTCTAAAATGCTATCGGTGTGAATGAATTGATTCTTTTCATACCAACCTTTCAGGCTAGTTCCATTTATCGCTTTTGCTCTGAGCGTCAACTGTTCGTTTAAAGCATAGAACCTGCTTTCTACACCACTTACTGTCCCGTTTTGTTTGTTGCTGCTTTTTATACTTATCGAATAGCCCCCCTGCTTGATTTTAAAATCAGACCAATAAGTAGTGGAAGAATATTTCTGTATTGTATTTTCCGGAACAATCAATTCGCAATTTGCAGGCGTAAAGCCAAAAAATGCATTTGAATTAAAAGCGATGGGAGTAGGTGATAAAACGCTCAGTGTTTTTAATGAAAAACAGTTGGTCAGAATGCTGTTCGCAGTTGTTTTTAAATGTATAGGAAAAAGCAATGAGTCAATTTTTGAACAATTTTTAAAAGCATTTTCGCCAATGCTAACCAAATTATCGGGTAGTCTGACTGTTTTCAAATACATATTTCCCTGAGATATCTCATACGTAAAAAACGACATTGCCGGCAATTCGTTTTCGATGTAATTGGATACATAATAACAAGGACCATTGTCTCCGGAGTAGACTGAAATACTCGATTTTCGTAAATCAATTTCCTCCAGTGCTTTCATGCTATCGCGAATAAACCGAATATCTGTGGCATCAATATTCCCGGAAATTGTTAATTGGGTAATGCTTGCAGGTTTATTCGTAAGTTTGGAAAGCGTTCCTTTTTTCAATACATGTATTTTTTCACTTCTTGCAAATTTTACATCTAATTTCCTGTCGGCTGACACATAAAACTCAAAAATACTGTCAGAAGAAATTAATCCATTATTTTCAAACCATCCCAAGGTAGAAAACGTACTTTTTCGTCGGGCAATCAACTTAACTTTTTCGTTATTGTTATAAAACCGATAACTCAATCCGAAAACGGAACCGGCTTGCTCATTGGTGCTTAATGCAGATAATACGTAGCCGCTACTTTTAATATTGAAATTTTGCCAGGATGAATTGGATTGAAATTTTGATGTTGAGTTATTACTCACTTTTAGTTGGCAGGTGGCCTTATTTACACCTATAAAAACATCTTTTAAACACACGGCCGGTTTTATAGACAAGCACTCAATGGATATTAAAGATGTACAATTTTTAAATGCAGCAACTTTTATGGTATCTAAATTAACTGGAAGTTTTAGGTATGTTAAGTTGCTACAGTCGTTAAATGCATTTGAACCAATACTTTTTACTGTTGCTGGAAGTATGATCGATTTAATTTTCTTATTCCCGATTGCATTAGTTTCCCAAATATACGAAAATGAATTTTGAGGCATTTCGTTTTCAGGATAAAATGCTGTGGCACTTTGAATAGTCCCTTCGCTGCCGTAATATCCAAAAATATTGGCAGCACCCAAATCAACGCTTTCTATTGCAGAAAAATTGCTGCTAATGAAGCTGATATCACGTGCATCAATTGTGCCTGATACTGTCAAATTTTTGATAGTATATCTTTCGTCCCAGTTTATAAAACTGGATAACGTACCTGGCCTGACTACTGTCACCAATTTGCTTATTTGACCGTATGATGCGATATTGGAAAATTGAAGCAGTACTAAAGCAAACACTAATTTTGATAATTTCATAAAACGATGATTTCAAGGTTTGTTTATCACACTTTTGATAGATTATTTTGGCTCTATAACGTTTTGTGTGGGTAAAATATTTTCTAATATTTACTCCGTAGGAGTTTTCAATGCATATGGCACATTCCGTTTTTTTTTTC